>NZ_JBEXPJ010000197.1:0-15668 GCF_040611995.1 Lentzea sp. NPDC006480 | reverse complement strand
GGTTTCCGCCTGAATTTCGGTCAGCCCCGGGTGTGTCCGGGCTGACGCAGGACCAGGGATCTCACCGTCACCCCGCGAGATGTGGCCCTGACACCGGTTCCAGCACCGCCGCGCGCACGAGGTTGAGCACCTCGTATCGGGGTCCGGCGCGGCGGATCAGTCCGCGCACGCTCAACGCGCGCGCGACCCGTTCACACTCGTCGTCACCGCGATCAGCCATGCGCACCAACGCGTCCCGCTCCTCGACGTCCAATGTGGACAGCGAGAGCCGCAGCGAGTCGCGCAGGTGGGCCGACGTCGGGTCGAGCGGGTTCGTCCGCAGCCGCTCCAGCAGGTGCTGCGGCGAGTAGACCATGAACCACCCGGCGGCGAACTCCAGCGCCGACGGCAGCCCGTCGAGCTCGCGCACCAGGCCCATCAGCGCGGCCTGGTTCCCGTCCTCCTGGCGGAACCCCGGTCGCACGCGGCGCACGTTCGTCACGAGCAGCCGCACCGCCGCCTCATCGCCCAGCGGCGCCAACGGGAACACGTGCTCGCCCGGAATCCCGGTCGGCGCGAGCGCGGTGACGACGACGCGCAGCCTCGGGTGCCGCATCAGCAGCCCGGCGTCCGGGACGTGGTCGGTGACGAGGACCGTGTCCTGGTGGTCGTCGATCGCCGGCGTGCGCGTGGACGGCAGCCACGCCACCGACCAGCCGAGCCGGAAGTGGAGCTCCCCCGCCACCTCCAGCGCGAGCCGCGTCTTGCCGACCCCGCTGACGCCGGTGATCGTGACCAGCCGCCGTCCGTCGACGAACAGACCGGTCAGCGCGGCCGTCTCCGCCTCGCGGCCCACGATCGCCGACGACGGCGCGGGCGGCGGCACCGACACCGGCCCGGCCGGTCGTCCCCCGGCCTCCTGCAGGTTCGCGCGGCTGTCGTCGTCCAGCCGGAGCCCGTCCGCGAGCAGCCGGACCGTCTCGGCGCGCGGCGACCTCGTCCGGCCGCACTCCAGGTCGCGGATGGCCCGCACGCTCACCATCGCGAAGTCGGCCAGCTGCTGCTGCGTCAGACCGACGCGAATCCTGTGCGTGCGCAGCAGTTCGCCAAAGTCCCTCATGCCCGCCCACCCCTCAGCACCCTGACCACAAGCCCGCGGGGCGACGACACAGCCCTGCGCGTGCGCAGCAGTTCGCCAAAGTCCCTCATGCCCGCACCTCTCTCTGGTCCCTAACCACAGATCGATCAAGCGGCCCCGAGATACAGCGCGTGCACAGTTCTCCGACTCCCTCATGCCCGTTCCCCTCTCCGAGCCTGAGTCTCGGGCCGGAGCGGTCTCGGAACATGGGGGGCGATCCCCCATATTCACGTTCGCGGCAAATCTGGGGGCCTGGCCCCTATGTGTTCCGTACGCGCGCGTGCGAGGTTCTGCCGGTGACCTCCGCGGCTGAGACCACGACAGGCGAGAGCTGGACTGCGGCTTTCGCCCACGCGCTGCGCCCGCTGATCGACGCCGCCCGGCTGGAGGTCGCGCCGCCGTTCGACGCCGCGTTCGCCGAGCAGCTCGGCCGCCGCCTGGTCGCGATCGCGGCTCGCACGCTGGTGCTGGAGCTGCACAACGCGCGGGGCACGCTGGCCGGCGACACGGGTGCCGAGCGGTTCACGTCGTTCACCCGGAACCTGGACCTGGAGGCGTTGTTCGCGCGCTACCCGGTGCTGGCCCGGTTGCTCGCGCAGGCCTGTGAGCAGGCGGTTTCCGCGCACCACGAGCTGTCGTCGCGCTTCACCCGCGACCGCGCCGAGATCGTGCGGGCGATCTTCGGCGGGGTCGATCCGGGTGCGCTGGTGGCCATCGAGACGGGTCAGGGCGATCCGCACCAGCAGGGCCGGACGGTCGCGGTGCTGACGTTCGACTCCGGGGAGCGGCTGATCTACCGGCCGCGTCCGGTCGGGCTGCACCGGCACTTCGTCGCTCAGCTCGCCTGGTTTTCCACGCGGACTGGAATCGCGTTCCGGTCGCCGCGGCTGGTGGTGCGCGACGGCTACGGGTGGCTGGAGTTCGTCAGTCACGAGCCGTGCGCGGACGTCGCCGGGGTCGCCGAGTTCTACCGGCGGCTGGGGGCGTTGCTGGCGCTGCTCTACGCGATCGACGGCACCGACATGCACTACGAGAACCTGATCGCCTGCGGTGACCAGCCGGTGCTCGTCGACGTGGAGACGCTGTTCCACCCGACGCCCGCGCTGTCCGACGACCCGGCTGCCCTCGCTCTCGCGCGGTCCGTGCATCGGACCGCACTGCTCCCCCACGTGCTGTTGGGTGACAACGGCGTCGCGGACGTGTCCGGGGTCGGCGGTGATCACGGCGTGCCGTCCCCGTTGGACGTCGTCGACTGGGCCGACGCCGGAACGGACCGGATGCGGCTCGTGCGGCGTCCCCGTGAGTCACGAGGGGCCTTCAACCGGCCGTTGCTGGGCGGTGTGCCCGCCGAGCCCGCCGACTACCAGGACTCGCTGCTGGCGGGGTTCCGCGCGGGCTACGACGCGATCGTGGCGCACCGGTCCGAACTGCTGCGATTGGTCCGTGCGTGTGCCGACGACGAGGTGCGGTTCGTTCCGCGTGCGACCCGTCAGTACGCCGTGTTGTTGGACGAATCCACGCATCCGAGCGTTCTCATCGACGCGATGGACCGCGACCTGGCGTTCGGCGTGCTGATCGTCGACGACCCGTTGCTCGACCGGCTGGTGCCCTTCGAGGTGGCCGACCTGTGGCGTGGTGACGTGCCGCTGTTCACGTGCCGGCCGGGGTCGCGCGACCTGTGGACCACGTCCGGGCTCCGGCTGCCGGGGATGCTGCCGGAGCCCGGGCTGGACGTCGTCGAACGCAAGATCGCGGCGATGAGCGAGGTGGACCGGCACGACCAGCAGTGGGTGATCGCGGCCGCGCTGGCCTCCCGTCCACGGCCGGTGTCGCACAAGAGCGGGTCTTCGTTGCCCGGTCATGTCGCCGCGGTGGACCCGGATCCGGCACGGCTGCTGGTGGCGGCGTGCGGGATCGCGGACCAGATCCTCGCGCACGCCGTGACGGGCCAGAACCGGGTGAACTGGCTGGGGCTGGAGCTGATCGACGACCGGCACTGGACCGTCCACCCGCTCGGTGCCGGTTTGTCCAACGGCTACACGGGTGTCGCGCTGTTCCTGGCCGAGCTGGGGGCGTTGACCGGTGCCGCCCGGTACGTCGACTTCGCGCGCGACGCCGTCCGTCCGCTGCCCGGGCTGCTGGAGATGTTCGGTTCCGAGGCCGAGCTGGTCGCGGCGGCCGGCGGCGGGTTCCACGGCCTGGGCGGGATTTGCTACGCGCTGGCACGCCTGACCCCGTTGCTCGGCCTCGATCCCGATCTGCTCACCACCGCGGTGTCGTTGATGCCTCGGGAGGACACGTCGTTCAGCGTGGTGGACGGTGTCGCCGGCTCGCTCGCCGCGATGATCGCCGTCGGCACCCCGGAGTCTCTGAGACTGGCGGACCACTACGCGGCGCTGCTACGTGGGGCGATTTGTTCTGCCAATGGATTCGCCCGCGGCCATGCGGGAATCGGATGGGCACTTCGGCGTTACGCGGCAACGGTCGCGAACGAGTCTTCTAGTGTGGCCGAGTCCTACTCCGTGGCGGCAGACTCCTGCTTCGAGACAGACGCGATAGACCCGACCGACGCCGGCTGGTGCTCGGGCGTGTCCGGTGCGGCCCTGGCGCGCGCGGACGAACGCCTGGGTTCGGTGCTGGCGTCCCGGGAACCGTTGCGGGACATGAGCCTCTGCCACGGCGAACTGGGCGTGATCGAAGCCCTGTCGGCCTACCACCCAGCCGCGGCGACCCGTCGCACGGCCCTGCTGCTGGGAGCACTGGACGAACACGGCGCCCGCTGCGCCACCCCGGGCGGCGTTCCGTCACCGGGGCTGCTCACGGGCCTGGCCGGCATCGGTCACGGCCTGCTTCGCCAAGGGTTTCCCGTGCCGTCCGTGCTGTTGCTCGAACCGTGAGAACAACAGATGAGGAGAGCGTCTGATGAACGAGTCCCTGCACCGCCCGACCGCCCTGCCCGAGCCGGTCGAGAGCGTGATCGGGGAGATGGAGCTGGCCCCTAGGTCGCTGGTCGGCGCCCGCGCACGCGCGCTGGCCGGGCTGACGCTCGCGGTGAGCGCGTTCGCCTCCATCACACCCACGTTGTCGGACCCGACCGTCAGCGTGCAGTGAGAACTCAAGCCGGATGAGGGGCCGCCCCGCGCGGGGCGGCCCTTCTCGTTGATCGCGGAAAGATCCTTTCCTGGTCACCCCGCGCTGTCCCGGCGAATACGCCTGAGCAGCCGATACGAACGACGTCACCCTGCCGTTAAGGTCCTGCCATGCAGACCCGAGCCCCCCACGTGGTCGGCCGCGATCGAGAGGTCACGGCCCTCGCGGGGGCACTCGGACGCACCCGGACGGGGCAGGGCGGAGCGATCTTCCTGACCGGCGAGGCCGGGATCGGCAAGTCGCGGCTGGCCCGGTACGCGGCGGGGCAGGCGTACGGCGAGGGCATCCGGGTGCTGAAGGGGCGCGGCACGACGATCGGGCCGATGGTGCCGTTCCGCCCGATCGCGGAGGCCTTGCTCGCGCTGTTCCGCGGCGAGCCGCCGGACGACTCCGCGCTCGGGCCGTACAAGCCGGTGCTGGGCACGCTGATCCCGGAGTGGCACGACCACCAGTCCACGACCGAATCCGTCGTGGTCCTGGCAGAAGCCGTGCTGAGGCTGCTCGCCTCGGTCGCTCGCACCACCCCGTGCCTGCTGGTCCTCGAAGATCTGCACGACGCCGACGCCGAGACGCTCGCGGTGATCGAGTACCTGGCGGACAACCTGGAGGACCAGCCCGTCCTGCTGCTCGCCACGAGCCGCAACGAGCCGGGCAACGCCCTGGAGCTGATCCACCGGATCGTGCAGCGGGGCGCGGCCACGGCGCTCGAACTGCGCAGGCTGACCCAGGCCGAGGTCGAGCGGATGACGGCCGCCTGCCTGGAGAGCGAGCAGATCCCGGGCGAGCTGTCCGATCGCTTGTGGACGGACAGCGCCGGGAACCCGTTCGTCATCGAGGAACTGTTGCACGGCATGGTGAGCAGCGGCCTGCTGGTGGCGGGCGCCGACGGCTGGCAGGTGCTGGGCGAGCTGAAGCTGCCGGTGCCGGCCGCGTTCGTGCGCAGCGTCGCGCACCGCACCGACCGCCTGGGGCCGCAGGGACGCGAGGTGCTGTCGATCGCGGCCGTGCTGGGCCACCGGTTCCCGCTGTCCGTGGTGCAACGGGTGACCGGCACCGACGACCGCCATCTCCTCAGCCATCTGCACGCGGGGGTGGCCGCCCAGCTCGTGACGCCCGACGAGCCCGCCCCCGACTGGTACGCCTTCCGGCACCCCCTGACCGCGGAGGCGTTGCTGGCGCAGCTGGCCCCCAACGAACGCGCGGACCTGTCCAGGCGCACGGCCGACGCGATCGAGCACCTGCACCCCGGGCTGACCGGCGACTGGTGCCCGCTCGTCGCGAAGCTCAGGTTCGACGCCGGAGCGCCGGACGAGGCCGGGCTGTTGTTCGCCGAGGCGGGACGGAGAGCGCTCTCCTCGGGCGCGGCCGGGTCCGCGGTCACGTTGCTGGACCGCGCGCAACGGCTGCTCACCGGCGAGCCGCGAGCCGGGGTGCTGGACACGCTGCTCCCGGCGCTCGCGGAGACCGGCGAGTTCGAGCGCGCCTTCGAGTTCGAGAAGGACGTGGCGGAGCTCAAGGACGGGCCGGGCAAGGCGAAGCTCCACACGCGACTCGCCCGGATCGCCCACCAGGCCGGGCGGTTCCCGTTCGGGGTGGAGCAGGTGCGCATCGCCCGCGCGCTGCTCGGACCGGACGCGCCGGACGAGCTGACCGCGCAGCTGGACGTCACCTCGGCTTATCTGTCGCTGATCAGCCCGAGTGCCGACCGGGTCGAGTCGGCGGCGAGCCTCGCGCGGCAGGCGGCGGAGGCGGCGGCACGGGCGGAGCTGCCCGCCGTCGCGTGCGAGGCGTGGCAGCTGCTCGGCGTCATCGCGCGCGAGCAGGATCTCGACGAGGCCAACAGGTGTTTCGACCGGGCGCTCGCCCTCGCGGACGCGCACCAGATGCCGATCCAGCACATCTACGCGCTGGTTCGCCTGGCGGGCAACGACTGGCTCGCCGACGGCAGCACCACCACCCTCGACCGCGCGCACAGCGAGGCGTGCCGGACGGGTGCGATCACGGTGTCGTACAGCGTGAAGGCCATCCTGGCGCTGCAGCTCGTGCTGGCGGGCGAGTACGACGAAGCCGCCGTCCAGGTCGAGACCTGCCTGGCAGCGACCGGGCGGCTGCGGTTCCACTCGCTCACCCGCTACCTGCTGATGGTCAAGGCGACGCTCGCGGCGCATCGCGGCCACCGGCCCGAGACCGACGAGGCCGTCGCGATGTTCGACGCGGTGGCGAAGAGCGGCGCACAGGAAGTGCCGCTCTGCTACGGACTCGCGCGCGCGTTCTGCGCCCTGCTCGAAGAGAACCACGTGCTGGCGATGCAGGAGCTCGACCTCGCCGAGGCCGAGGAGTCGAAGAACCCCACGCCGTTCCACCTCTCCGGCTCGCACGGCCTGCGCGTGCTGCTCGCGGTGCTGGACGGCCGCTGCGGCTGGTCCGACTACGACGTGCTGGTGAAGTCGAGTGCCGCCGGCATGCGCTGGAACCGCCAGTTCGCCGACCTGGCGCACGCGGTGCTGCTGGGCCGCGACGGCAAGCACGCCGAGGCGCGCCAGGCGTTCGAGAGCGCCCAGGAGGCCGCCGCCCTCTACCCGATGGCACGGCACCTCGGACTGCGGCTGGTCGCGCCGGAAGCCTCGGACTGGGGCGATCCGGTGACGTGGCTGCGGTCCGCAGAGGAGCACTTCCACCAGGCGGGGATCCCGGCGGTGGCGTCGGCGTGCCGGGGGCTGCTGCGGCAGTCGGGCGCGTCGGTGCAGCAACGCCGCAGCGGCACGGACCAGGTGCCGAAACAGCTGCGCGGGCACGGCGTGACGGTCCGCGAGTTCGAGGTGTTCGTGCTGCTGGCCGACCGGATGGGCAACAAGGCGATCGGCACCCGCCTGCACATCTCGCCGCGCACGGTCGAGAAGCACGTCGCCTCGCTGATCGCGAAGACGGGTCAGCCGGACCGCGAGTCCCTCTCGGCGTACGCGGCGGCGCTGAGCCGCTGACGTTCGCGCTTCAGCCGTGCCTCGTGCTGATGCCGCTTGCCGTTCGCCAAGTCGGTGCGGGCCGCGCGTTCCACGTCGCGGAACACGTCGTAGTAGGTGTCGTCGTACTGCTCGACGATCTCGAACGTCCACCGCCCCGGCAGCACGTTCCGGCCGAGCAGCTCGCGTTGCACCCGGTCCGCGTGCTCGTGGTGGCCAGCCTGCCGGAGCAGCGCGATCGCCTCGTCGAGCGTGAAATCCGCCGAGCCGGTCAGCTGGTGGAACGAGTAGAGGTGGCCGCGGGCGCGTTCGGTCGTCTCCAGGGCCTTGCTGAGCATGCCGAGTGCCCGGATCGTGAGGTCGTCGTCCATGCCACGCGGCATACCCGCCCACGCCCGAGTCCTACCGCCAGTGCGACGGATACCGCTCGTCGTCCATGCCACCCGCGATACCAGCCGCGTGTTTGCCTTCAGTCCTGCCGGGTAGCCGATCCCGCACCACCTCGTGCACCTCGGCGTGATCGGACTGGGAGCCGCGCTTGGCAAACGTGCCGCACTGCGCTGACACCGTTGGCGTGGAAGAAGAATTCCTGCTCGTCGACACGGCATCCGGGCGTACCTCGGTGCGCGCGGACGCCGTGCTGGCGCGTCTTCAGGACACGGATCTGACCAAGTTCCACGCCGAGCTCGCGGCCACCCAGGTAGAGGCCGCGTCCGGTCCGTGCACCACGGTCGCCGAGCTCGGCCAAGCACTCCAGCAAGCCCGCGCCACGCTCGCGAAAGCGGCCGAGGAGATCGGCGTCGGGCTGGTTTCCCGCGGCACACCGGCAAAGCCCTCGTTGCAGCCGATCGTGCGTCTCACCAATCCCCGTTTCCACCGGATTCTCGACGCCTACGCCGGTGTCGTCGAGCACTACGAAGCCTGTGGATGTCACGTCCACGTCGGCGTTCCGGACCGTGAAACGGGCGTGCGCATCCTCAACCACCTCCGGCCGTGGCTGCCCACACTTCTCGCCTTGTCGGCGAACTCCCCGGACAACGGTTACGCGAGCTGGCGAATGGTCGAGCAGTCGAGGTTTCCCGGCTCCGGAGTGCCGCCTACCTTCACCAGCGTCGCCGACTACGACGCCCACGTGGCCCGGATGGTCGCGAGCGGCACACTCGTCGATCGCACCCAGTCGTTCTGGCTGGCCCGTTTGTCCTCGAAATGGCCGACGGTGGAGTTCCGCGCGGCCGATGCGGCGGCGACCGTGGAGGACGCGATGCTGCAGGCCGCCCTGTCGCGCGCACTCGTCCACACAGCGGCTCTCGACGACGAACCACGCCCGGTGCGGGACGACGTGTGCGCAGCGGCCGTCTGGGCGGCATCCAGGTACGGCCTGGACGGCGCCGCGGTCGATCCGTGGCGGGAGTGCCGGGTGCCCGCGACGGCGATGCTCGACAGGCTGCTGGAACACGTCACGCCGGCGTTGTCCGAACGGGGCGAGCTCGCGCTGGTGCATGACCTGGTCGGCCAGCGGGTATGACACCGGGGTGAAGCTTCCCTCACCCCGCGGGCCACTGTCCGAAACGGTCGTCGCCGCCCTGAGCGGTGACCCGGACGGCCGCACGATCCCGTTCGCCGCCGCCGACCCGTACGGCGAGGACCTCACCATCGCCCTGTACACGATGTACGAGCTGCACTACGGCGGCTTCGACGGCGTGCACCCGGCCTGGGAATGGGATCCGGCGCTGCTCAAGTTGCGCGCCCAGACCGAGATCGCCTTCCTCGCCGCGCTGCGGTCCGATGTGGACGGTGGAGACGACCTCGAAGAAGCGCTGGACGCCTTGCTGGTCGAGCACGTCCCCGGCAGCGGCGTGTCGCACCACCTGCGGGACAACGGAACCTGGGACCAGATGCGCGAGTACTTCGCGCATCGCTCGGTCTACCACCACAAGGAAGCCGACCCGCACGCGTGGGTGATCCCGAGGCTTCGTGGCCAGGCGAAAGCGGCGCTGGTCGCGGTGGAGTTCGACGAGTTCGGCGGCGGCCGGGCCGACCGGATGCACTCGCGGCTGTACGCGGATCTGTTGCAGGGCGCCGGAATGTCGCCGGACTACCTGCACTACCTGGACGACGTGCCCGCGCCGGCCATCGCGATCGTCAACATGATGTCGCTGTTCGGCCTGCACAGGTCGTTGCGCGGCGCCCTGGTCGGTCACTTCGCCGCCGCGGAGATCACCACGGCCCCGAGCGCCCAGCGCATCGCCCAGGCCCTCGAACGCCTGCACGCCGACCCGAGGTGCGTCGAGTTCTTCACCGAGCACATCGAGGCCGACGCCGTGCACGAGCAGATCATGCGCCGAGACGTCATCGGCTCACTGCTGGAGCAGGAACCCGAGCTCCGCGCGGACGTGGTGTTCGGCGTCCAGGCCACCGAACTGCTCGAAGCCCGCCTGGCCGATCACCTGCTGTCGTCCTGGGCGGAAGGCGAGTCGTCGCTGCGCACCCGCTTGCGGTGGCTGGTGTCGCAGAACGGATAGCGCTTGCTGCGGCGGCAGGCGCACACCGCGACCACGAACCGGCCGCTGGTGTGCGTCACGCCGTCCTCGGTGACGAGCTCGACCGGCCCCTCGACGAGCACCGGCCCGTTCGGCACCACCGTCACCCTGCGTTCATCCCTGCCGCGTTCATGCCTGCTGGGCGCGTTCTGGCCGGTCACCGCGAATCACCACCAGTTCCTCGTGCCGCTGGCCGATCTCGATCAGCCCGGTCCGCTCCAGAAACCCGATCCGGCCGTTCATGACCGGCCCGAACGGCACCGAACGGCGTTGCACGACCGACGCCTTCAGCCCGTTGTCCCGCAGCCGCCGCAACGACGTGTCCACCCCGCACAGTGCTGAATGGACCATCAGCAGCACCCCTCCCGGCACCAGCAGGTCGAACATACTGGCGCACAACGGGTCCAGCAGCTGACGGCCGTCCAGTCCCGCGTCCCACGCCCGCGCCGCCCCGCGAGCACACGGCCCGGCCGCAGGCACGTACGGCGGGTTCGCGAGCACCAGGTCGAACCGCTCGTCCGCGATGACCTCCAGAGCGTTTCCGAGCCGCACCCGCAACGGCAACCGCCGCAGAGCCGCGTTGACCCGCGCGGTCCACACCGCGCGCCGGGAAACGTCCACGCCGGTCACTTCGGCGGCACCGGCCCGGATCGCCGCGATGGCGAGCGCTCCCGTGCCGGTGCCGATGTCCAGAACCCGCGCGCCCGCCGGAACCGCGGCGGCGCGCATCGCCTCGACGAGAAGTTCCGTGTCGTCCTGAGGCGTGTACACGCCAGGAGCTCTGAGCAGCCTCACAGTCGGAGAATCCCCCGCCGGAAGACCTTGAAAACACCGCGTTTTCGTGCGGTGCGGGCGGGTGCACGAGGATGTGCAGTCCACTGTGTTCCGCCTGATCGCGAAGGCCGGACACACTCGCGCACGTTCGACCTGGTGCTCAACCGGCCGCCGGAGATCGAACCGGCGCCGCACTGGCTCGCCCTCCTGCGCGAACAGGCCCATGAGGGGAGCCGGCGCGGCCGCCGGGATTCGTGACCTGATGCCTGTCGTCACCGCGTGCGTGTCGTGACTTCAGGCTCTCCACCGATGTTCACTGCTTGAGCTTGTCGTACGCCAGGTTCAGCGCGTCCGAGGCCGCCACCGCCGTGAGCGCCGTCGACACCAGCCGAGTGAGCCGCGGTGCGAACACCAGGCCGGCCGTGAGCCCGCTCGCGATCCACACGCCGGCGCAGAACGGGCACGTGAGCAGCTCACCGATCGCATGCTGCGCCGGGTGGTCCGACCGCGCCGACTCCTTGAGCTCCGCGTGCCCCGCGGGTTCCTCGTAGCGGGTGAACGGTGCCCGCAGCGGGCTCGTCACCGCCTCCTTCGTGAGCAACCGGCTCGCCTTGTGCGTCGCCACGCCGACGAGCGCCGTGTCCCTGAACGAGAACCGCTCGGGCAGCCGGACGCCGGTGAGACGCCCGGCCACCGAGACCGCGCCCACGAGAGCCGCGTAGCTGCCGATCGCGAGGAGATAGCCGGGAAGTGGCCTGTCCTCGCCGTACGCCTGCCAGATCCGCCTCACGCGTCCGAATCCTCCGCTGAACCGGGCTCCGTCATCGTCCGCATCAGCTTCGCCTTCACCGGGTCCGGAGCGACCTTCCCGGCGATCGCCTGGACCTTGTTCTTCAGCGAGCCCGCCACCACGTGGTCGTCGCCCTTCATCAGCGCGTCGAAGCCCTGCTGGGCCACCTGCGCCGGGTCGTCCTTCTCCCCCGTGGCCACCTTCGTGTCCTGCATGCCCGCGCGGTCGAAGAACTCGGTGTCCGTCGGCCCGGGCATCAGCGTCGTCACCGAAACGCCGGTGTCGCGCAGCTCTTCGCGCAACCCCTGCGCGAACGACGCCAGGAACGCCTTCGAGGCCGCGTAGACCGAGTGGAACGGGCCCGGCGCGGTCGCCGCGATGGACGACGTGAAGAGCACCTTGCCCTCCTTGCGGTCCACCATGTCGCTGATCAGCCGGTGCGCGAGATGAACAGAGGACCGGACGTTCAGGTCCACGATCTCCAGGTTGTCGCCGAGCGAGGTGTCGCGCACGAAGTCTCCGCCGACGCCGACGCCCGCGTTCACGGCGAGCACATCGACGGGACGTCCCATCGCGCGCACACGGGATACCAGCAACTCCACGCCCTCGTACGCACGGAGGTCCACGCGCACCGGTTCCACGTGCACACCACCGGTGCGCAGGTTCAGCTGCGCGGCCGTCTCGTCAATCCTTTCGTCCTCAGCCGCGACGACGACGTCGAAGCCGTTGTCCGCGAGCACTTTCGCCAGCTCGTACCCGATTCCGCTGGAAGCACCGGTCACCACGGCAAGCGCATTCACAGGTCTTCTCCTTCCGGTCAACACCCGGATACCCGTGGCCACCAGGTCGATGCGACATCGGCCGAAAGTCCGATGCAACCTCCTGGGCGTGTGCGGTGTCCTTATCGGTAGGTTGGTCAAAACGACATGGGGGACGTTCGTGCGCAAAATTCTTCTCGCGCCGCTGTGCGCGCTGATCACGGTTGCCGTGGCGGCGTGCAGTCCGTCAGGTCCGGACCAGACCAATCCGGAGCTGGCACCGCGCGGCACGACGATGACCAAGGTCAAGCCCGAGAAGAAGGACCTGACGACCAAGCTGAGCCTGTCCGGCAAGGTCGAGATGAACCCGACGTTCGGCCTCACCGCGCCGGTCGCGGGCCAGGTGCGGTACTTCGACCTGCAGACGCCCAGCGGCACGCCGACGAAGCCCACCAGGGTCGCGACGGTGTGGAAGGACGGGGCGCCGAACTACGTCGAGATCCCCGCCGGTGCCACGTTCGGCGGCAGGCTGGTGGACGACAAGGCGACCGTGACCGAGGGCATGCCGATCGCGTCGGCCAAGCACGTCGGGTACGCGATCGTCGGCGACATCGACGGCGCGCAGGCGTACAAGATCAGCGGCGCGCTGACGGACGTGACCGTGCAGATCAAGAACGGTCCGGGCCCGTTCCCGTGCACCGTGCTCGGCACGATCGCCGCGCTGCCGCAGGGCACCATCCCGGAGAAGCCCGCGCAGACGCCGGATCCCAAGAACCCGCCGAAGCAGCCCGAGCAGCCGAAGCAACCGGAACAGCCGCAGCAGCCGAGCTCGTCGACCGGTCTGCGGATCGTGTGCACCGCGCCCGCGGACGTGCAGATGATCAACGGTGCCACCGCGTCGATCGAGGTCACGACCGGGAAGTCCGCGCAGGCGCTGGTGGTTCCGGTCGAGGCGGTGGCCGGTGCGCAGGGCAAGGGCAAGGTCGACGTCATGCAGCCCGACGGCTCGCGCAAGACCGTCGACGTCACGCTCGGCCTCACCGACGGCAAGGTCGTCGAGGTCAAGTCGGGGCTCACCGGTGACGAGGAGCTCGCGGTGCCGGGCCCGAACCTGCCGGAAGGCCAGCAGCAGGGCGGCGACCAGCAGAAGCCGACGGGACCGTGATGACCCAGCCCCAGGCGCAAATGCCACTGCTTCAGCTCAACGGCATCACGAAAGTCCTGAAGGGCCAGGAGGAACCGCGCACGATCCTGTCCGGTGTGGACCTCACCGTCCATCCTGGCCAGAGCGTGGCGATCCTCGGCCGCTCGGGTTCCGGCAAGTCGACGCTGCTGTCGTTGATCGGGTTGTTCGACCGCGCCGACGAGGGCCAGTACTTCCTGCACGGCAACGACATCACCAAGCTCCCCGAGCGCCGGGCCGCGGCGTTGCGCAGCGCCGAGTTCGGGTTCGTGTTCCAGCGCTTCTTCCTGCTCAAGCACCTCACCGCGGCGCAGAACGTGGCGATGGCACTGGTGAACGGCCAGGGCTGGTCCGCGCGCCGCAAGCGCAAGCAGCAGGTCATGGAGGCGCTGGAGACCGTCGGCATCGCGCACCTCGCGAAGTCCAAGCCCTCCAGGCTCTCCGGTGGTGAACAGCAGCGCGTCGCGATCGCCCGCGCGCTGGTCCGGCAGCCGCGGGTGATCCTCGCCGACGAACCGACGGGCGCGCTCGACACCGAGACCGGCAACCTCGTCGTCGAGGTGTTGCTCAACACGACCAGGCAGGGCTGCGGCCTCGTGCTGGTCACGCACGACCACGACCACGCGCGCAAGATGGGCCGCGTGCTGGAGCTGCGCGACGGGCGGTTCAACTGATGTTCTCCGGCAAGCTGCGGTCCGCCCTGGTCATCGGCGGACAGGGCATCCGCGCCCGCAAGCTGCGCACGTTCCTGTCGATGGTCTCGCTGTTCCTCGGTGTGCTCGCGGTCGTCGCGGTGCAGGCGGGTTCGGAGATCGCCGAACGCGCGATGCTCACCGACGTCGAGCTCCAGGCCGGTAAAGACGGCACGCTGATGGGCTACATCCCCGGCGAGAAGGGCGCGTCGGGAATCGTCGAGACGATGCTGAAGGGCCGTTCCGACGCCGTCGCGATGATCAGCTCGCAGGCGATCATCGGCGAGCCGGGCGTGCGGCCGATCAACGAGGGCGGCATGCCGTTCGAGTACGTCGGCCGGGGCGGCGACTACTACGGCCCGCAGATGATCTGCGACGCCAGTGGCAAGTGCACCGAGCAGAAGGAGCAGGAGAAGAAGCCCGCCGGCCAGGCGATCGAGGTCAGCACGGTCGCGCTGACCGGTGACATCCGCCAGTTCAAGCCGTTCCGCCCGGTCTCCGGCAACTGGCTCGACTTCACCTCCGCCCCGTCGCTCGCGCCGCGCATCGTGCTGAACGAGGAAGCGGCCAAGGGCCTCAAGCAGTACCGCATCCCCGGCGAGATGACGATCGAGGGCGCCACCCACCACCTGACGCCGCAGATCATCGGCGTGGTGCAGGACGGCAACTCGCAGCCGCGCATCTATCTGCGGCTCGACGAGCTGCGCACCTGGATGCCCGCCGCGGCGGAAACCACCGACGTCAACAGGTTCCGCGGCGGCGGCACGCAACTGGAGGTCTACCTGCAGCCGGGTTCGGAAGACCTGCAGCAGCTGATGAAGGCGAAGCTCGTCGGTGCCGGGGTGGACCAGAACCAGCTGCACTTCAACACGGTGAACTCCAAGGAGCGCATGCAGTCCGAGCTGAAGATCATGCGGTTGATCTTTCTCGGCATGGCGTTCCTGGTGCTGCTGATCGGTGTCGCGGGCATCCTGAACGTCGGTCTCGCCACGGTCGGCGAGCGCGTCGAGGAGTTCGCGCTGCGCCGTGCGGTGGGCATGTCCCGGATGCTGCTCGCGGGCATCGTGCTGGCCGAGACACTGCTGACGGGTCTGCTGACCGCGGCGCTGGCGATCGGCGCGGGCGCGGCCGGTCTGCAGATCGCGCTGGCGATGTTCGGCAGCCGCTTCCCGTCGTTGCAGGGCACCGCTTTCCCGTGGGAGGCAGGTGTCGCGGGCGTGATCGCGGGTCTGGTCGCCGGTGTGCTCGGCGGGCTCATCCCGGCGATCCGGGCGGCGCGGATTCCGATCGCCACAGTCATGCGGGCCTAGTCCTTGGGCCCGTTGCCGGCGAAGCCCCGGACCGCGAGCAAGGCGGGCCGGGGCTTCGTATTTGTCGCAGTGCTTTCTAGGCCTCGTTGAACGTGTCCGGGTTCGGACCGATGCGGCCGGCGCGGTCCAGAGTGGACACCGCGGCGACCTCCTCGTCACTCAGCTCGAAGCCGAACACGTCGATGTTCTCCCGGATCCGTGAAGGCGTGACGGACTTCGGGATCACGACGTTGCCGAGCTGCAGGTGCCAGCGCAGCACGACCTGGGCCGCCGAACGGTCGTGGCGCTGAGCGATCTCCGCGATCACCGGGTCGGAGAGCAGCTCGCCACCCTGGCCGAGCGGCGACCAGGCCTCGGTCTGGATGCCGTGCTCGGCGTGGAAAGCACGCAGCTC
>NZ_JBEXPJ010000196.1:0-15790 GCF_040611995.1 Lentzea sp. NPDC006480 | reverse complement strand
GAGCCGACCTGGACTTCCTGGTCGGCTCCGATCGGCTGTGGGCGGCCGATGGTACGAGCGGTGACCTCATGTCGTACCACGTCGACTCGGGGACACCGGAACGACGCGTGCACAAGGGCGTTCACCAGCCGGGTAGCTCGAAGCTGGGCCTCACCGTCGCCAACAACGAAGTCGTCGTGGTTGATCGGACGCATCACGTCGTGGTGCGAGTGGACGACAGCGGTAGCCCGGTTTCGAGCATTCCCTTGTCATTGCGGGACGACGACCTGGTCTCCGGGTCACCGCGGGACTCGCGCGTGTTGATCGTGCGCCGTTCGGCGGCCGTCTTCCGGGTGTGTCCGTTGAACGGCGGTGCGTGTACCGCTGATGTCGCGATTGGACGGTCGAACGCCGATCTCGGTGCTGCCGTCGAGGCGCAGGACCACGTCTTCATCCCCGACCACACGAACGGCACGGTGCACGTCGTGGACGTCGGCCGGGGCACAGTCCGGGAGACGGAACGACTGCTGAAGCGCACCAACAGCTTCGAGCTCGTGGTTCGTGACGGCACCGCGTACTTCAACGACCCGGACAGCGAGAAGGCCGGTGTGATCGACATCAGCGGGAACGTCCGGCGCATCGACAAGTACGACCCGGCGAAACCACCACCGACCGAGTTCTCCTCCGCCACCAGCTCGCGCACGAACAGCGTCACCCGGACCACGCCCAGCCCGATCCCGCGGACGGGTAGGAGAATCAGCGGAACTACGTCGAGCGGCACGATCGGAACCATCGCGGCGCCAACGGGTTCCTCCACCGCGAGCTCGTTGCGGATCGGGCGGATCAACACCGAGCCGGTCACACCGGAGACCGGGCAGACGACGACGTTCACCGCGGAAGTCGCAGGCGTGCCACCGGAAACGTGGTCTTGGAGCGTGGCTCCGGCCGGCGGGCAGGCCGTTCCCGTCGCCAGCACACCACGATTCGAGCACGTGTTCACGCAGCCCGGCGCCCACGTCGTGAGTCTGACGGTCAAAGCCGGTTCGCTCGAAGACCGGCGACTCACAACCGTTCAGGTCGTTCCTCCCGCGCCACCGGTGAAGTGCGGCGACGTCATCATGACGTCCGTCGTCCTGCGCGCCGACCTGACGTGCACCGGACCGGGTCTCGTGGTGCAGACCAACGACATCACCGTCGACCTCGACGGCCACACCATCAGCGGTTCCGGCACGGACAACGGGATCACCGTCGAGAACCAGCAGCACGTGAGGATCTTCGACGGTTCGGTGCGAGGATTCGCGACCGGGATCAAGTTCTTCGGTGTGCCCGACGGAGAGATCGAGAGAGTCGCGGTCAGCGGAAACTCCAGCAATGCTCTCATCCTCGACGCAGGAGGGTTGGCGGGGCGCGCTCCCGGTGTCGAGGTCACGGCCTCCGAGATCCGTGGACGTGCCATGTTCCACGGCCTGCTGAACCTCACCGTCACCGGCCTCAGGGCCACGGACTCGCTGATCTCGTTCGACTCGACCGCGCAGTCGGTGATGACCGGCGTGGTGTGCACCCGCTGCTTCATGAACATCGGGAGCGACTCGAACGGCGTCACGGTTCGCGGCAGCTTCACGGACGGAAACGTCAACGTCAGCCAGTCCGACGACCTGAAGATCGACCTGAGCGAGTTCGTGCGCAACTCGATCAGGATCGGCAGCGCCTCGCGCAGGGCCACGGTCAGCAGAAGCCGTCTCAGCGGTGCCGACACGGCGATCTCCAGCTTGAACTTGGCGCCGGGTTTAAAGATCGAGAGCAACTGGTTCAGCGAGAACCGCATCGGGGCGAAGATTGTGTCCGCCGTTCTCGACGAGCTGGCGGGCCTCACGATCACCGGCAACGAGTTCCTGAACAACCGGGCGGCAGGCGTGCTCGTGGACGTGGACGCCAGCAGCCCGGTCGCTGGCTACTTCTTCGGGCAGAACCACTTCACCTCCAACGGTCATCAGTCCGACGGATTGAAGGACGGGGGAGGAAGCCCGGTGAACGACGGCCTGCACCTGCGAATCGTCGGAGACGGCCAGGCGGAGATACGCGAGAACATCACCGCGAACAACGCCGAGTACGGCATCGAGGCAACAGCCGCCGGCGTCGTCGACGGCGGCGGGAACAGGTCGACGAACGATCCAGCCGGTTGTCTTGGCGTCCGGTGCGAGTGAAGGAGCTGACGATGACGACGGTGATCGATCGCGGCACCGATGGCCCGCGGACCCACGCGCTGGTGATCGGGGTCGGGCTCTACCCCCACTGCCGCAACGACATCCACGACGGTCCGGACGCGGCGCTCGCCCGGCAGTTCACGACGTTGACGGCACCACCGCTGTCCGCGCTGGAGGTCACCCGGTGGCTGCTGGCCGAACAGCTCGACGAGGAAACCGCGCCACTGGGCAGCATCGAGCTGCTCGTCTCCGGCAACGCGGATCAGACCGTGACGACTCCGGACGGAACGGTGACGGTCGACTCGCCGACCTATCCGGCCGTGGAGGCCGCCTTCGACCGGTGGCGTTCCAGGTGTGATGCGAACGAGGGCAACGTGGCTTTCTTCTTCTTCAGCGGCCACGGTTGTGCGAAGGGCAAGCAGTACCTGCCCTTGGAGGATGTCGGACGAAGACCGGGGTCCTTCTTCAGCGACGCGATCGAGCTCGACTCGTTGGTCCACGGGATGGGCCGCAACCGCGCGAGCGTCCAGACCTACTTCATCGACGCGTGCCGGATGGTGCCCGCGGAACTGCTGGACAAGTACGAGATCAACGCGCGAAGTCTCCTGGACTCTCACCTGGTGACGGCGCGCCGGGACGCCCCCGTCGTCTACTCGACGGTGTCCGGTGAGGTTGCCAGGGCGGTGGAGGGCCGGCCGAGCCCGTTCACCGAGGCAATGCTGCAGGCGTTGAGCGGCAGTGCGGCCGCGCAGCCGAACGGTCGCTGGGAGGTCACGACCGATCGTCTCGTCTCCGCGATCAACCGGATCCGGGCGTGGCACGGCGACCCCGAGCAGCTGACCGAGTACGGCCTCGGCACCCAGGTGACCGGACGAACCATCAGGCGGCTCAAGGGAATGCCGCAGGTTCCCTTCCGGCTGGGGTGCAACCCGCGAGAAGCACTCCTGGAAGCACAGTTGAGCCTGCTGGTCCCGTTCTCGGACCAGGTCGCCTTCGAACGCCGCCCGGAGCCGCGGGTGTGGGAGGGGTCCACCGACGCCCAGGTCTACGGGTTCAGGGCGGCGTTCGGCCCGGGACGCTACGTCGACTCCACCAAGGCCTTCCCGCTGTGGCCACCGAACTACGAGTGCGACCTCGACGTCCTGCCGCATCACGACGACGCTGGAGGATTGGGGTCCGATGCCAACGGTTGAGTTCCAGTACGCGGATCCGGCGGCGAGGCCAGGTGCCGTGGTCGGTGCCGTCGAGGTGGTCGACGACCGGTTAGTCACCGTGACGAGCACGGTCGTCCGCTCGGAACAGGACGCCGCAGTCGAGCTCCCGCCCGGCAGGTACTTCGCACGTGGCTGGCTCCCGGCCGGGCCGCAGCTCCAGGCGGCTTTCGAGGTGGCCTCCGCGGAGCAGACCGTTCCGCTGCACCGCTGTGGAGAACCTCCGGCGGACCGACCAGGAGCAGGCGGCTGGTTACGGTTGTGGCGCCACCGAGGCAGGTCGTGGTCCGGCACGGTCCCACCAGAACTGCTTACCGCCGACGTGCTTGTGTTGTCGACGAGCCACGGAGGGAGCCTCGGCGTCCAGATCGTGGACGCGGACCGGCGGTCGACGATCACCATGGCCCCCACCGGGGTGCCGCTGCGGCTCGGAGGTGCGGCGGGGATCTCGCTGCTGCCTGGGGTGGAGGCGACCTTGCTGACCTACCTGGACCGTGGCGATCTCCCGTCCGCTCGCATCGTCGCGTCCGACGCGATGAGTCAAGCACCGGGGCCGGGGGAGCCCGACAGCTCGCTGCTGGACACGGCTGTCGGCTACTACCTGCTGCGGACTGGAAACCCGCGAGCGGACTGGTGGATCTCGGAGCTGAGCTGGGCACAGCCTGACTCGGTCGACACGACGATCCTCAACGCGTACCGCCTCATGCAGATCGAGGGTATGGGCCACGAGTCGATCTGCGAGGAACTGGTCAGAGCCGCGTCGAACGGGCTTCCGGTGGTCGCGGAGGGCCTGCGGCTGCTGATCTCCGGCCTGGTGCGGGCGGGCGACCACCAGGACGCGCCGGCACATGTGGAGAGGCTGCGGCACTACGCGGTCGCTCTCGCGCAGGGCCCGCTGACCGCGTTCCCCGGTCTCGAGCCGGCGGCACCCCGTACCGGTCAGGCGATCTGGTCAGGGGAGCTCCCGGTGGACGTCCTGGAGTTCGATCTCGGGGCTGCTCCCGAAGTTGAGCCGGAGGTCGAGGTGCGGGAGGAGCCTTCGGCCGCCGAGCCGGCGCTGCGAGCGGCTCGGCGCTTGGTCGCGGCGGCGCTCGCGCAGCTGCAGTCGAGCGGTCTGCGGCCAGGACGGCAACGGCGCGACGTGACGGTTGACGGCGAAGAACTGGTCTTCGAGGTCACTCCCAGCGCCAATGCCGTCCACTTCGACCTGGAGCTCAGGGCGTCTCCGCTGCCGGCGATCATGGGCATCGTCGTCAGTCTTCAAGTCACGGCCGGAGTGCACGTGCTGGAGTCGTTTGACGAGACGTACCGTTGCCGGTTCACCGACGTGCCGGCCGGGGCGTGGGTATTCACCGTCCGGCAGCCCCTGACACAGCCGCGGCTCGACCTGTCGGCTGTGTCGCTGCCCGTGCTGCTGCGCGAACCCGCGTTCGCGGCCAGCGACGTGCATCACTCGACTGAGATCCTGCGGATGGTGGCTCCGGGACGGAACACGCTGCTGGTCCTCACGTTCGAACCACCGGACCAGTACCGGCTGGAGGTGACGCAGGCCGCGGGCGTCACGGTGAACCTGGTGGCGGTCGAGTACACCGAGCGGGGCGGGGCGACGGTGCTCAGGCTGTTGCCGCTACCGCCGGGCACCGGTCGTGCCAGCGGGAGCATCGACTTGCAGGACATGGACATCCGCGCGCCGTGGCAGGTGGTCGAGTCCTTACCGCCGGAGTACCTGACTACCTGTTCCGATGATGAGGTCGAAGCCTCCATCGGGGCCACCGCGTCCCGTGCCGCAAGGATGGCCTGGCGTTCTCTCGCGGGACTGCTGTCACCGGAGCTTCAGGCCCTGATCGAGGAAATTAGATGACGAGAGCGCGACAAGACAGTGCATTGGCCACTTTGGATGGTGCGCTCGCTGAGCTCGGCCGGACCGATCTTGGCGTCAAGTCGGTCACCAGCGAGGGCTTGCACGCCCAGCTCGTCGACCGGGGACTGTGGTGGAACGTCTGTGCGGAGGCCGTGTCCCGCGAACCGCGACGGCTGTTCGGCTGGTTCCGCGGGGATGACGCGCGGATCACGGATCTGCTCGGCGACCATGACAACGACGTCGCGTCGCAAGCGGTCGCCGCTGTCGGTCTGGCTGTTGCGTCCGCACGCGGAGATGTCGACGAGGACATCGCCGCTGCGGCGTTGCACCGCGCGACCAGTTACTGGTCGACCGCCAGAGTGTTGCCGGAGATGCCGAGCGACGACGGCGACCGGTTCGACGTGAAGAGCGTGGATCCCGGGACTCGCAAGGCACTGGCGGCTCTCGCGGACCTGCCCGGCGGTCCTTCCCGCGCGTTCACGCAGATCGCCGTGATCCTGATGACGGGAGCCGTCCAGGTGCCCCGCTATCAGCAGCAGATCCGACTGCTGTTCGACACGGCGGGCAAGGGCAAGGTCGGCCGTACGGGCACGTTGGAGCTGGTGGTGCTGCCGGGTGGACCGGGCGGCCTGTTCCCCGATCCGCGGACCATGTCGTTCCTGACCGCTGACGAGGACTTCGCCTCGGCGCTCACCGACGCGTGGGCCCACGCGGTCGGCTCGCGCTCGAACCCGCCCTGTGTGTTGTGGAACATCAAGCAGGAAGGCGGCCGGGTCCAGCAGATCCACGGTGCGTCGCTCGGGACCGCGTTCGCAGTGGCGCTAAAGGAACTGCTCGGCCTGCCGTCCCCATTGAAGGTGCTGCGGGCGTTCCGCACCGACTGCGCTGTGACCGGGACCGTCGACGTCGAGGGTGCTGTCGGAGAGGTGGGCGGCCTTGACGGCAAGTTCACCGCTGCTCAGCGCAACGGGTGGAGCGTCGTTGCGCCCGCCGCGAGCAGCGAAGCCGACAAGCAGGCGGTCCCGCCCGGCCTGGACGTCGAGTGGGTGGACACGGTCAAGCAGGCGCGGCGCAAGGTGCACCGCTGGCGCAAGGGCCGCACTACGGTGGCCGGGATCGGTCTGGCCGCCCTGCTGATCGGTGGCTCCATCGCGGCCCAGCTCGTCGATGCCAGGAACACCTCGGACGCGAACGCGCTGCGGGAGAAGAAGTACAGCACGGCCCAGACGCTCATCCGCAACGCCGACGGCCTGCGAGAGAACCAGCAAGACAAGGCGATGCGGCTGTACCTGGCCGCACTGGCGATCGACGACACGCCTGCTACCAAGGCGGCGGTGGTCGCCGCGCTCACGACCGAGCGGAAGGGCATCGCCCTGCCGGTGCACTACTCGAACATCCGAGCCATTCGCCTGGCTGCCGGCAACCTGCTCCTCGTGGCCGGTGAAAAGGAGATCTCCCTCTGGAACATCAAGGACCGCACTCTTCCCGTCCGCCTCGGCAACCTGGCCAAGGAGTTCGAGAAGGACGCCGTGTTCTTGACCGCCGCTCTGAGTGCGGACGGCCGGACGGCCGTCGTGGTACGACCGGGCCCGGCAGACCCGAAGCCGCCGTACCTGGGTTCGTACACGGATCTGTGGAACCTCGCGAACACCGATGCCCCGCAGTTGATGTCCAGCCTGCCTGGATGTCCTCCGGTGGCGGCGGCCCTCAGCCCCTCCGGTAGGACCGTGCTCACCGGGTGCGCCGACGGAACCGCAACCGTGTGGAACGCCACGAATCAGAAGGAGCCGGTGGTCGCGACTGAGCTGACGCCCAAGGTGGCCGGTCTGCGTTCGGTGGCGTTGGCGGGTGAGAACAGGGCGATGACGGCGTCAGAGATCGGACTGTCTGTGTGGAATCTGAGCGCCCCGGACCAGCCGATCGTGCGAGGGCTCGGTGCGGGGGCCGCCACCGAGTTCGGAGCCGGCTTGGCGGTCTCCTCCGACGGAACCGGGGCGAGCGTCGTCGTCGGGCACGATTTCGGCCGCACCCAGGTGGCCGAGGTCGACGAGCGAAAAAGATCCGCTGAACTCAACCGGCTGGAGGTCGTCGGCCAGACGGAGCCGGTGACCTCTGTGGACGGAGGCGGGCCCCTGCTGGTGACCGGGACCGGACACAACGTCGTGGTGTGGGAACGGCAGACCGACCGCGCCTACCGGCCTCGCGCGGTGCTCAAAGAACACACCGAACAGGTACTGGGCGTCGCGCTGAGCACCGATGGCCGCACGGTGGTCTCCGGCGACCGGGGAGGCACCGTCCGGATCGGGGAGGTCGGCGATCGAGGGCAGTACACTCTCCGCCCGCCGATCACCTCCATGCCGAACCCGTTGCGCCAGCTGACCTTCTCGAGGACTACGAGCGTGGTCGCCGGGGTGAGCGAGGCCGGCGAGGCGATCATGTGGGACCTCGCCAACCCTGCTCATCCCACACGGATCACCAGCGTCAAAGCACACGCCTCACCGATCCGCAGCGCCGCGCACAGTCCCGCCGCCGCGGTGCTGGCGACAGGAGGTGAGGACGGTGCGGTCGTGGTGCAGGGCATCACCGATCCTGAGGTGCCGGCCGCGATGGCCACCTTCCCCTCCCAAGGACGCCCGGTCACCGCACTGTCGTTCGACCCGAAGGGCGACGTGCTCGCCGCCGGTGACGCGTCGGGCGCCGTCACGTTGTGGCCCGTCACGCACACGAGCGGCGCCGAGGCGCGTCCCCTGGGCAAGATTCCCGGAAGCGGAAAGCCCGTCAAGGCGCTCTCCTTCGACCCGGCGGGCGGCATCATCGCGATCGGCGGCGACGACAAGACGGTGACCTTGGTGAACGTCGCGGACCCGGCCCATCCGGCACAGGTGAACAGCATCCCCACCCCCAACGGCCGGGTGCTGGACCTCTCGTTCAACCCGAAAAGCCGTCTTCTGGTGGAGGCCGGTGAGGAAAGCGCCGCTGTCATGCAGTGGGACCTGACGAACACCGAGAAGCCCGCCGAGCCACCTCCCATCACGGGCGAGCCTGCCGTGACGAACGCACTCGCCTACAACGCTGACGGCACCTTGCTCGTCACGGCCAACCGCGACGCCACCGCGACGTTGTGGAGCGTGATCGACCCGAACAAGCCGCATCGCATGGCCGTCCTGATCGGCCACACCAAACCGGTCCTGTCCGCCGGGTTCACCCGGGACAGCGGCACGATCTTCACCGGCAGCGACGACAAGGCCGCCATGCTGTGGGACGTCAACGTGTTCGCCTCGATCGCTGCGGACCCGAGGCCACGGGCCTGTGAGCTCGCCGGGCGTGTCCTGACCGAGGAGGAATGGGCAGACCAGGTGAAGGGATTTCCGCGCCAGGACAACTGCCCCAGATGAACCGCGCCAGGTGAACCTGCGCACCAACAGGCAGTGTTGCGTCGCGTGTACCCGTCCGCTTGTCGGCGACTCGGCCAAGGCGACGGCTTCGGTGTTGCGGCTCACCGAGGGAACCGTGCTGGCCAGCGACGTTGGCCGCGGCACGATCGGTGAGACCGCAGCCTGCGGAGTGTTCTCAGGCCGACATCACCCCTATCAGCGCAACGATTCTCGCCACTTGCATCGGCACAGAACCGAACTCCGACCACGGTTCCTCGTACGCCTGGGCGCAGGCGGCACGGGTGGTTTCGGTACCCTCTGACCGCCTGACGGAAGGACACGGGTGGACGACTCGTCGAAGGTCGGTAGGCATGCTCGCGCGGTGCTGGCCGCCGCGAAGGCGTTCCGCGCCGAGGCGGCAGGGGTGCGCGCGGAACCGGATCGGCTGCTCGCGCTCGCCGCGGCGCAGTACCAGGCGGTCCGGGACTCGCTGGTGGCCGACCAGCTCCGTGCCATGCCGGTGGAGAAGCTCCGGGACACCAAGGCGAACCTGCGGCTGAGCAAGCTGAGGGCGGCCGGGTACCGGACCGTCGCCGATGTCGCCGAGGCGCGTCCGGAACAGCTCGACGGCGTGCCCGGCGTCGGCAGGCAGTCCGCCGAGCAGATCGTGCGGGTCGCGCGGGCCGTCGTCGACGGGGTCGCGCGCGACACGACCGTCCGGCTGAACCCCGACCGCGCCGACCGTGCTCAGACCGAGCTGCTGCAGCTGATGTCCAAGCTGCGCAGGGCGAACCAGCTCGTCGGTCCGCTGCGCGAGCCGCTCGCGGACGTGCTGGACAGGGTCGACGCCGACGTGCGTGCCGCCTCCCGGGCCTGGAGCCGGGTGCGGATGTTCTTCTCGTTGCGGAAGAACCGGCAGGCCGCCATCGAGTCGCTCGGCCGGCTCGAAGCCCTGCTGGCCAGTCGTGACGTGGCGGCGTTGCGCGCGGTGGGCACGCAGCTGCGCGTGCCGGACCTGGATCATCGTGCGCTGTGGCGCGACTACGAGCTCGACGCGGCCGCCTACAACACGCTCCTCGCCGACCTCGGTGGCGAGGGGGCGATGCCGGATCGCAGTGCCGCCAAGGGTTTTGTCCCGGCCGACATCGAGCACGAGGTCGACGCGACCACGCTGGACACCAGCCTGCTGAAGGTGTCGCTGCGCGGCTACCAGGTGTTCGGGGCCAAGTTCGCGCTGGCTCGCAAACGCGTGATCATCGGCGACGAGATGGGACTGGGCAAGACGATCGAGGCCATCGCGGTGATGGCCAGCCTCGCCGCCGGTGGGCGGCGCGGATTCCTGGTGGTCTGCCCGGCGAGTGTCGTCGTCAACTGGGTCAACGAGATCGCCAGGCACAGCGACCTCGTGCCGCACCGGATGCACGGCGCGGGCCGCGATGGCGCGGTCGGGCAGTGGCTGGCGCAGGGCGGCGTCGGCGTGACGACGTTCGGCACGTTGCCGAAACTGGTGCTGCCGAAGAGGTGCCGCCCGGCGCTGGTCGTGGTCGACGAGGCGCACTACGTGAAGAACCCGGACACGCAACGCTCCCAGGCGGTCAACACCATCGTGCAGCGCGCGGAACGGGCAGTGCTCCTCACCGGAACGCCGATGGAGAACCGCGTCGAGGAGTTCCGCAACCTGGTCGCCTATCTCCAGCCGGGCGTCGCGGCCCGCACCGGCGCCATCGATGCCGTGGTGGGAGCGAAGGCCTTCCGCCGCGTGGTCGCGCCGGTGTACCTGCGGCGCAACCAGCAGGACGTGCTGGGGGAGCTGCCGGAGCTGCTGGAGATGGAGGACTGGGTCGAGTTCGGCAAGCAGGACCGGGGTGCGTACCTCGACGCGGTGCGCGCCGGGAACCTCATGGCGATGCGCCGCGCCGCCTACGCGCCGGGCACACCCCGCGGCTCGGCCAAGCTGGAGCGGCTGCTGGAGATCATCGAGGAGTCGCGGGAGAACGGCTGGAAGGTCGTGGTGTTCTCGTACTTCCACGACGTGCTGGACGTGGTCGCGGACCACGTCGAGGCCTTCGGTCCCCTGACCGGCGCGACGTCGGCGCAGGAACGTCAGCAACTGGTGGACGCGTTCACGGCGTGCGAGGACCACGCGGTGCTGGTGGCCCAGATCGAGGCGGGCGGCGTGGGCCTCAACATCCAGGCCGCGTCCGTGGTGATCATCGCCGAGCCGCAGTGGAAGCCGAGCACCGAGGACCAGGCGATCGCCCGGTGTCACCGGATGGGCCAGGTTCGCAAGGTCCACGTGCACCGGTTGCTGGTCAAGGACAGCGTGGACGCGCGGGTGCAGGAGATCCGCGACCACAAGACCCTGCTGTTCGACCACTACGCGCGCGAAAGCGACACGAAGCACTCCCACGCGAGCGCGCTGGACTCGGCGGTGTCGGTGGAGCAACGAGTGGTACAGGCCGAGCAGCAGCGCCTTGGTCTATAGGACCCGGATACACCTGGGGAAATGTGAGCATCCACACCCGCCCGTGATGTTCTCGTGCTCATTTCGTAACATGGCCCGCCGTGTGAGCATGCCCTGTCCCCAACGCAAGGTGTTCCTGAATGCCGGGCCGACATAGAACGAAGCCGACACCCAACCGAAAGCTGCCCATCGCGGTCGCCGCCACCCTCACCGCGGGCCTGGTCGGGACCTTCTGGGTGGTCCGCGCCTCCGACCAGCAGATCGATCCAACCGGAGCGGCCGCCTTGCTGGCGGCCTCGTCGACCCCGGTCAGCCAGGACCCGCGGCCGACCACGACCTCGGCCACCGCGCCGTCGTCCTCGCTGCCTCCGGCGACCTCGACGACGCCTCCGGTGACGACGACCGAACCCAAGACCACCACGCCGCCCCCGCCCCCGCCCTGTCCGACCACCCTGGACGGCGTGAAACCGCACGCGGCGCAGGTGGGCCACCACATCGCGGGCAAGTTCGGCGTCACCGACATCGGCGGCGCCACCGGCCGAGGCGGCTCCGGTGACCATCCCGCCGGCCTGGCGCTGGACTTCATGGTCGATCCCGCCACCGGCAACGCCCTGGCCGACTACGTGCTGGCCAACCGCAAGGCGTTCGGCGTCACCTACGTGATCTGGCGCCAGCGCTACAACGACGGCAGCGGCTGGTCGGCGATGGAGGACCGGGGTAGTCCCACGGCCAACCACATGGACCACGTGCACGTGTCGTTCCAGCCGACCGCGACCGTCAACGTCACCTGCTGACCACGCAGGACCGCCGACGTATCAGTGACCGGCGCCGTGGGAGAACGCGGCGGAGCCCTGCCCGTGCCGTGGCCGCTGCTGGGCCTGGAGGGTGACCAGGCACCGCGTGAGGTCGTCGACGAGCAGGTCGGCCAGATCGTGGGTGAAGCCGTTGCGCACCACGATGCGCAGGACGGCGAGGTCCTCGCGGTGGGCGGGGAACGTGTAGGCGGGGACCAGCCAGCCGCGTTCCCGCAGGGCGGCGGAGACGTCGAACACCGAGAAGCGCTCGTCGGTGACGGTGAAGGCGAACACCGGGAGCTGGTCGCCGCGGGTCAGGAGCCGGAACGGGCCCAGCGCGGCGATGCGCGCGGCGAGGCCGGTGGCGACGTCGCGGCTGTAGTTCTGGACGCGGCGGTAGCCCTCCAGGCCCAGGCGCAGGAACGAGTAGTACTGGGCGGCGACCTGGGCGCCGGGGCGGGAGAAGTTGAGGGCGAACGTGGGCATGTCGCCGCCCAGGTAGTTGACGTGGAACACCAGGTCCTCCGGCAGTGCCGCGGCGTCGCGCCAGAGCACCCAGCCGACACCAGGGTAGACGAGGCCGTACTTGTGGCCGGAGGTGTTGATCGAGGCGACGCGGGGCAGCTGGAAGTCCCAGACCAGGCCGGGGTCGCAGAACGGGGCGATCATCGCCCCGGACGCGCCGTCCACGTGCACCGGGATGTCCCAGCCGCGCTCGGCCTGCAGCCCGTCCAGCACCGCGCAGATCTCGGCGACCGGTTCGTAGCTGCCGTCGAACGTTGACCCGAGCACGGCGACCACGCCGATCGTGTTCTCGTCGCAGTGCGCGGCGACCTGGTCGGCGGTGAGGTGGAAGCGGTCGCCCTCCATCGGCACGAGCCGGCACTCGACGTCGAAGTAGTTGGCGAACTTCTCCCAGCACACCTGGACGTTGACGCCCATGACCAGGTTCGGCCGGTCGGCGGGCTCCGATGCCGCCCGGCGCCGGTGCTGCCAGCGGCGTTTCAGCGCCAGGCCGGCGAGCATGCACGCCTCGCTGGAACCGGTGGTGGAGCAGCCCGTCGGCGCGCCCGTCGCGTGCCAGAGCGCCGCGAGCATCCGCACACATCGCTGCTCCAGCTCGGCGGTGCGCGGGTACTCGTCCTTGTCGATCATGTTCTTGTCGACGCACTCGGCCATCAGCGTCGCGGCCTGCGGCTCCATCCACGTGGTCACGAAGGTGGCCAGGTTGAGCCGGGCGTTGCCGTCGAGCATCAGCTCGTCGTGCACCACCTGGTACGCGGTGTCGGCGTCGAGCTCCCGCTCCGGCATCCGGTCACGGGGAATGCGGCCCGGCTCGCGGGTGAACACCGGGTTGGACTCGACGTGGGGGCGGGCCGGGCGCGGGTCGGACGGGTCGATGAGCGGCACGCCGACCATTCTGTCGAGCCCGGGCGATCTCGCCAGTGGACGTTCAGCGGGCGTCCTCCAGGGGCAGCGACACCTGGAAGCGCGTGTCGCCCGGTGCGGACTCCACCCGGATGTCGCCGTGGTGCTTGTTGACCACGATCCGCCAGGAGATCTCCAGTCCGAGCCCGGTGCCCTCGCCGACCGGCTTGGTGGTGAAGAACGGTTCGAAGATCCGGCTCTTGACCTCGGCCGGGATGCCGGGGCCGGTGTCGCCGATCTCCACGACGAGGTGCTCCTCCCGCCGGAACGTCCGCACGGTCAGCGTGCCGGACCCGCCCATCGCGCTCAAGGCGTTGTCGATCATGTTCGTCCACACCTGGTTGAGCTCGCCGGCGTACGCGGGGATCTCGGGCAGTTCGCGGTCGTAGTCCTTGACCACCCGCACGTCCGCGAGCTTCCCGCCGAACATGACCAGCGTGGAGTCGAGCAGCTCGTGCACGTCGACCACCTGGAACGGCGCGCGGTCCATCTGCGAGTACTGCTTGGCGGCACCGACCAGAGTGGACACCCGAGTGGTGGCGTCCTCGATCTCGTTCATCAGCATCTCGGTCTCCACCGTGTACCTCAGCCAGTACACGGCGGACGCGGTGACACCCGCGGGGCACGCCGTGAGCGCGCTCTCCAGCCACTCGACGTCCAGCCCGGCCGCGACCAGGACCGGTGCGACGTCCCAGCCGCCGCCGATGTCGTGGTCGTCGAGCCAGTCGGCGACCACGTCCTCGGCGTCGCTGGCCTCCAACGGGCTGAGCTTCGGCGCCTTGGCGACCCGTTCGACCGCCTTCTCCTGCAGCTCGACCAGAGCGGGCAGGGTGGCCGGGTCGAGCGCGCCCTGGGCCAGCAGGGCGAGTTTGTGCCGCATTCCCGCGACGCGCTCGCGCAGTGCCGCGGTCGCCCGCACCGCCGCTGCGGCCGGGTTGTTGAGCTCGTGCGTGAGGCCCGCGGCCAGTGCGCCGAGCGCGGTGAGCCGCTCGTGCTGGCCCACCGTCGCCTGGGTGTTGCGCATCCCCCAGAACAAGCCCTCCAGCAGGTGCATCGCCATCGGGAACCACGCGCGGATCATCGGCCCGATCTCGTCGGCGTCGAACTGCAGCATCGATGTGGCCGTGATCGACTCGACGGTCATCTGGTAGGTCGGCTGGTCGAGCTCCAGATAGGCCTGGGTGGCACCGAAGTACGAGCCGCGCAGGCTGCTGCGGCTCACCTCGACGCGTTGCCCGCCGAGGGTGCGGCACAGCGCGACGGTGCCTTCCAGCAGCACGAAGAAGCACGTCGCGGGCTCGCCCTCGGTGAGCACGGGGGTGCCGGCCTCGCGGGTCTCGATGTGACCGTGTCCGGCCAGCCAGTCCAGCTGTTCCTGGTCGAGCTTCTCGAACAGGAACAGCTCGCGCAGGTCATCCGCCGTGAGCCTCTCCATCACGACCTCTCCAGGTAGCGGTGGACCAGGGTGACCGCCATGGCGCCCTCACCGACCGCGGACGCGACCCGCTTCACCGAGTCCGCTCGCACGTCGCCTGCCACGAACACCCCGGGCACGTTCGTCTCCAGGTGGTACGGCGCGCGTTCGAGGTCCCAGCCGACTGGTGAGGCGCCGAGGTCGGGCCCGGCGAGGAGGAACCCGTGCTCGTCCCGTTCCAGTGTGCCGTCGAGCCAGTCGGTGCGCGGGGCGGCGCCGATGAACGCGAACAACCAGCTCGCCGCGACGGTCGTCGTCTCGCCGGTCTTGTTGTGCAGCAACGTCAGCGTTTCGAGGTGATCGTCACCCGTGCCGCCGCAGACCTCGGTGTGCGTGCGCACCTCCACGTTCGGGATCGCGTCGAGCTGGTCGATCAGGTAGCGCGACATCGACTGCACCAGCGAGTCTCCCCGCACCAGGAGCACCACCTTGCGCGCGTGCCCGGAGAAGTAGACCGCGGCCTGCCCGGCCGAGTTCGCGCCGCCGACCAGGTAGACGTCCTGGCCGGCGCAGTTCGGGCCCTCGGTGGTCGAGGCGCCGTAGTACACGCCCCGCCCGGTCAGCGCGCCGAGTCCGGGCGCGTCGAGCAGCCGGTACGACACCCCGGTGGCGAGGATGACGGTGTGGGCGGCGAGCTCGGTGCCGTCGCCGAACCGCACGACGCGCGCGGCGCCCCGGCGTTCGAGCGCCACGACGTCGCGCGTGGTCAGCAGCTCGACGCCGAACTTCACCGCCTGTCTGCGGGCCCGTTCGGTCAGCTGCCCGCCGGACACGCCGTCCGGGAAACCCAGGTAGTTCTCGATGCGGCTGCTGGTGCCCGCCTGGCCACCCGTCGCGATCCGTTCGACGAGGACGGTCTTGAGCCCTTCCGACCCTCCGTACACCGCGGCGCCGAGCCCGGCGGGCCCGCCCCCCACGACGATCAGATCAAGCCGTCCGGTGCCGGGCGGAAGTCCTCGGCGAGGCTGCCCGCCGCGTTCAGCACGTACCGGACGTTCTGC
>NZ_JBEXPJ010000195.1:0-15854 GCF_040611995.1 Lentzea sp. NPDC006480 | reverse complement strand
CGATCGGGTCGCCCTCGGCGAGGTGCGACACGCCCTCGCCGACCGCCTCGACCACGCCCGCGGCCTCGTAGCCGAGGGTGGAGGGGAAGACCGGCCCTTCGCGCGTCAGGTCAGCTGACCTTCTCGATGCCGCACACCTTCCAGTCGCCGCCTTCCTTGGCCAGCTTGTAGACGATGTTGCCCGACGCCGTCTGACCCGGCTTGTTCGGATCGGCGAGCCCCGTGACCGTCTGCGTGAAGGTGCCGGTGTCGCCCGACGTCTTGACCTCCGACACCGTCGCGGACACACCCGGCTGCGCCTTGCCGGTCTGCTGCTTCATCTTGGGGTACTCCGCCGAGCACACCAGGTCCTTGACGTCCTCGGGCTTGCTGGTGCCCGCGCGGACGCCCTTCATGAGCTTCTCGGTGAACTCCTCCGCGACGTCCTTCGCGTCCGAGTCGCCGCTCGACGAGCCCTTTGACGGCGTGGTCGGCTTCGTGCCGTTCGTCGGCGTGTTCGTGTTGGTGTTCGTGTCCGTCGACGCCGAGTAGGTGTTGCTGGGCTTGTCGTCGCCCGACAGCAGCACCGCGGCCGTGACACCGCCACCGACCAGCACCAGCACACCGACGATGACGCCGATGATCAGGCCCGTGTTGCTCTTCTTGGGCGGCGGGCCGCCGAAGCCGCCGGGGCCGTAGCCGGGCTGCTGGCCGTACGGGTCCTGGCCGTAGGGACCCTGCTGGGGCTGGCCGTAGCCCTGCTGCGGGAAACCACCGCTCGGCGGGCCGTACTGGCCCTGCTGCGGCTGCTGGCCGTACCCGGGCTGCTGGCCGTACCCCGGTTGCGGCGGCTGCTGGCCGTAGCCCGGCTGCTGGGGCGGCTGCTGCCCGTAGGGGTTGGGCGGCTGCTGGCCGTACGGGCCGGGCTGCTGCGGCGGGTAGGTCATCGAAAATCCCCCGATGTGGACGTGGTCGTGTCTTCGTGCGGAATGCCGCGGATCATTTGGTCGGGACCTGCAAGTCCGGCAGCTTCAGGTCCTTCGCGAGCGTGCAGAACTTCCAGTCGCCCGATTCCTTCTTGAACTTCACGGTCGTGTCGAACGTCTTGGACTCGGTGCCGACCGTCACGGTGGTGGAGACGGCGACGTCGGCCTTGTCACCGGTCACGGTCGCGCTCTTCACGATCACCTTCGGCGCGGGCATGTTCTTGAGCTGCTCGGCCAGCTTCTTCTGCTCCGGCGTGAGCTTCGCCAGCGCGTCCTCGCTCTCCTTGACCGCTTCGGCGCAGGCCAGCGACTTCGCCTTGCTCTCGTCCTTGGCGGCGCCCGCGGCGTAGTAGGCCTCCGCGACGTTCTTCACCTCGGCCGCCTCGTCACCGCTGCTGCCCGAGTCGGAGGACGAGCTGGAGTTGTTCGAGGAGGAGTTGCCGCTGAGCAGGACCGCGGCCGTCGCGCCGCCACCGACGAGCACCAGCACGCCGATGACGACGCCGATGATCAGGCCGGTGTTGCTCTTCTTGGGCGGCGGCGGGCCACCGAACCCGCCGGGCTGGCCGAACGGCTGCTGGCCGAACGGCTGCTGACCGTAAGGCTGCTGACCGTACGGATCGGGTTGCTGGCCGTACGCGCCGGGCTGCTGGCCGTACTGGCCGGGCTGAGGCTGCTGGCCGTAGCCGGGCTGAGGCTGCTGGCCGTAGCCGGGAGGGGGCTGCTGGCCGTGACCCGGCTGCTGCGGCGGCTGCTGCCCGTACGGACCTCCGGGCTGCGGCTGCTGCCCGTAGGGGCCGGGCTGCTGCGGCGGGTAGGTCATCAAAACTCCCCGATGCGGATGAGGTGATCTTTTCGGTGGACATTGTGGTACTTCGCGGGCGGGCTCGCGGCCGAATGAGACCTAACGACACGCACGAGTGGTTGTGCACACGTTGTGCTGTTGCCAAACCCCCGCGCGAAGGCCGCGTCTGATAACGATTGCGGCAACTCCACCGGGAATCGACCGCGATGCACTGCGCTGTCGGGGTGGTGAGCCGTATGCGAAGGCAGAACCACCCGGTTGGCCGCACGCCCTCCAGTCGCCCTGGAGGCGTGGCGGAGCCGGACCTCCGACGAGAGCGAACGAGGTGGGTTGCGGTGCGTGACCACCGATCGGAGCATCCGATCGTCCACCTGGTGGGACGACGGCGTGTTGGCGCCCGTCGCCGGGTCGCGAGCCGTACCAGACGTGTTCGCGGTCGTCCGAGGGTGGTCGCGGAGCGTGGGGAGCGGGCGCCCGCCCAGCTGCTCCCATGGCCCTCTCCTCGGACTTCTCGCAGGTCGATCGGCGTGTCGATGGACGAAACGCCGACCGGGGTTTCTGGGACGCACCGTAGCTGCTGGGCGCCCGCACCGAACACCGAGATGGAGCAGTTGACCTCTGTTGGAGGCTGGACCGTTGCGTCACACGAGCGAAGATGATGTTGTGAGTACACGATTTTGTCGGTGATCGCCGGTACCGTAATCGGTACGAACACGGGAGGAGGGTGCCGACATGCAGCACGGTCATCCCGGCAGCCAACCCGATGAGGGTGGCGAGCTGAACCAGGGCAACAATTCTGCTGAGCTGACAGCGCAGATCAGGTTCCTCGAGGACGAGATCGCGTCGTTGCGTCGCAAGCTGACCGAGTCACCGCGCCACGTGCGGTTGCTCGAGCAGCGCTTGGCTGAGGCGACAGAGCGCGTCAGCCAGCTGACCGAGCGAAACACGAAGCTCATAGACACCCTCCGCGAAGCACGAAGCCAACTGCTCGCGCTGCGTGAGGAGGTCGACCGGCTGGCTCAACCCCCCAGCGGGTACGGCGTCTTCATGGCGCGCTTCGACGACGGAACGGTCGACGTCTTCACGTCCGGCCGCCGGATGCGGGTCGCCGTGTCCCCGGCGGTCGAGCCGGAGAAGATGGCCTTCGGCCAGTCGGTCCGTCTCAACGAGGCGCTGACGGTGGTCGAGGCCGGCGGGTTCGAGCGGTCGGGCGAGGTAGTCGCGTTGCGGGAGGTGCTCACCGACGAGGGTGAGGACACCATCGCGCGGGCGCTGGTCGTCGGCCACGCGGACGAGGAGAGGGTGGTCTGGCTCGCCCAGCCGCTGCTCGACTCGCCGCTCAAGCCCGGCGACTCGTTGCTGGTCGACTCGAAGGCGGGCTTCGCCTACGAACGGGTCCCCAAGGCCGAGGTCGAGGACCTCGTGCTCGAAGAGGTCCCGGACATCGACTACTCCGACATCGGTGGCCTGTCCCGGCAGATCGAGCAGATCCGCGACGCCGTGGAGCTGCCCTTCCTGCACGCGGACCTCTTCCGCGAGTACGAGCTGCGCCCGCCCAAGGGCGTGCTGCTCTACGGCCCTCCCGGCTGCGGCAAGACGCTCATCGCCAAGGCGGTGGCGAACTCGCTGGCCAAGAAGGTCAGGGAGATCCGCGGCGAGACCGACAAGCAGGCCAAGTCCTACTTCCTGAACATCAAGGGCCCCGAGCTCCTCAACAAGTTCGTCGGTGAGACCGAGCGGCACATCCGCCTGATCTTCCAGCGGGCTCGTGAGAAGGCGTCAGAGGGCACCCCGGTGATCGTGTTCTTCGACGAGATGGACTCGATCTTCCGCACCCGCGGTTCCGGTGTGTCGTCCGACGTCGAGACGACGATCGTGCCCCAGCTCCTCAGCGAGATCGACGGCGTCGAGGGCCTGGAGAACGTCATCGTCATCGGCGCCTCCAACCGCGAGGACATGATCGACCCGGCGATCCTCCGCCCCGGCCGACTCGACGTGAAGATCAAGATCGAGCGACCGGACGCCGAGGGCGCGAAGGACATCTTCAACAAGTACCTGACGCCCAACCTCCCGCTGCACGCCGACGACCTCGCCGAGTTCGGTGGCGACCCGAAGGCCTGCATCGAGGGCATGGTGCAGCACACCGTGGAGCGCATGTACGAGGAGTCCGAGGACAATCGCTTCCTGGAGGTCACCTACGCCAACGGTGACAAGGAGGTCCTGTACTTCCGGGACTTCAACTCCGGCGCGATGATCCAGAACATCGTCGACAGGGCCAAGAAGGCGGCGATCAAGTCGCTGCTCGACACCAAGCAGCCCGGACTCTCGGTCCGGCACCTGCAGGCGGCCATCCTCGACGAGTTCGCCGAGAACGAGGACCTGCCGAACACGACGAACCCCGACGACTGGGCACGCATCTCGGGCAAGAAGGGCGAGCGGATCGTCTACATCCGCACGCTCGTCACCGGGAAGAACCAGGAGGCGGGCCGCGCGATCGACACGGCCACGAACACCGGCACGTACCTGTAAGTCAGCTGCACCGAACCGCCCCGGTCGCCTCGCGGCCGGGGCGGTTCCGCGTTCGTGCCCTGAACACCCTCCGCCGCGGGTGGTCGTCGGCCTATGATCCCGTTCGGGGGGAATCATGAGACGCATCTGGTACGTGGTGGGAGCACTGGGCGTCGTCACCGCGCTGGCCTACGCCCGCGACACGGCGCCCCCGACCGCCATCGCCGGTACACCGACCCCTCTGTCCGCCGCGTCGATGCACGTCATCGCGGACGAGAAGTGCGGGTGGCCGGCCGGATACCAGGCCCGCACCGTGCAGATGCTCCGGGGAGAGGTCGTGGAGGTGGGCGTGGCCGCGACCGATGTCGTCATCTGCAGCGTCCGCAGTTCGGGACACTCCTTGGTACGGGGTGAGGAGGATGCGTCCGGCGCAGCGTACGTCGCCAGCGGCACGGCCCTGGTCTGGGACGACGAGGTCCTCAAGATCGGGCGGATCGCCCCCGAGGTCGCCGTGCTCGAGCTCGTGCTGCCCAGCGGGCGGGCCGTCAAAGCCGAGCTGTACGGCGAGGTTTTCCTGTGCCGTGTGCCGGAGCGGATCACCACGCTGCGGTTCCGGGCGTACGACGCCGGTGGCCGTCTCCTGCGCGATGCCCTGATCTAGCGAATCAGGCCGGACTCGTAGGCAGCGATGACGAGCTGGGCGCGGTCGCGGGCGTGCAGCTTCGCCAGCAGGTTCCCGATGTGCGTCTTCACCGTGCCCGTGCTGACGTGCAGCTGAGCCATGATCTCCGCGTTGGACAGCCCACGCGCGATCAACGTCAGCACCTCCTTCTCCCGCTCGGTCAGCACTTCCAGCCCCTTGAGCACCGGAGCCGGCGGCTGCCGCACGAACTCGGAGATCAACCGCCGCGTGACGGACGGAGACAACAGGGACTCACCAGCGGCCACCACGCGGATCGCGGCCAGCAGCTCGGCCGGGGGAGTGTCCTTGAGCAGGAAACCTGATGCCCCGGCGCGCAACGCACCGAACACGTACTCGTCCAGGTCGAACGTCGTCAGCACCAGCACGCGAGGGCCGTCCAGCAGCCGGGTGGCCTCGATGCCGTCCATCTCCGGCATGCGGATGTCCATCAGCACGACGTCCGGTGCCGAAGAAGAAGCCAGGGCAACAGCTTCAGCACCGGTGCCGGCTTCGCCCACCACGGTCAGGCCGGGTTCGTTGTCGACGAGCAACCGGAAGCTCGCGCGCAGCAGGGCCTGGTCGTCGGCGATCAGCACTCGCGTCATCGGACCGGCAGCTCCGCCACGACCCGGAAGCCGCCGTCAGGACCGGGCCCCGCGCTGAACGTGCCGCCGTACACCGCGACCCGTTCGCGCATCCCGATCAACCCGTGTCCCTCGCCCAGCTCCCGCACCCCCGGCCCGTCATCGGTCACCTCGACGCGCACCGACTCAGGCGTCACGGAGACGACCGCGGTGCACGACGCGGGCGCCGCGTGCTTCACGACGTTGGTCAAAGCCTCCTGCACGATCCGGTACACCGACAGCCCGACCCCCTCCGGCACCGCGGCGTCTCCGCGCACGTCCAACGAGACCCGCACACCCGCCAGCGACGCGCGATCGGCGAGCGAGGCCAGTCCGTCGAGGCCGGGGGAGGGCGCCAGATCCGCGTCGGAACGAAGAACTCCGAGCAGCCCCCGCATCTCGGTCAGGGCGGCACGGCTCGTCGACGAGATGACGTCCAGAGCTTCGTAGGCGTGCTCGGGTGAGCGCACGTGTGCGGCGTTGGCGGCCTGCACGGCGATCAGGGAGAGGTTGTGCGCCACCACGTCGTGCAGTTCGCGGGCGATGCGCAGCCGTTCGTCGGCCAGCGCCTGCCCGGCCCGCTGGGACGTCTCCCGCTCCAGGAACGACCGCCGCATTCTCGTCGTGTAGCCGATCACCCAGACCGCGCCCATCGCGGCGATCACGACCAGCACGTTCTCCGGTTCGCCGCCGGACACGCCGGAGATCGCGACCACCGCGACCACCAGTCCGGCGAGCGACCACACGCGGGAGCGTTCGACTGCCACGGTGTAGAGCGCGAAGCACACCGCCGCCGTCGGGGCGCCGAGCGCCTGGGTCGGCAGCACCTGGCCGATCACCACCGCTGCCGTGGCGGCCGTGGTGACCGCCAGCACGGGTACCGGCCAGATCCGGCGGACCGCGACGGGCAGCGCGACGGCGGCGGCGCAGGGCAGGACCAGCCACCACGGCTGATCCCGTTGTTCCAGCATCGCGTACGCCACGAGCACGCCGATCACCACCGCGGCGGTGATGTCGACCAGGTAGAGGTGCAGTCGTGCGATCACGGGGTCGACGCTAGCGATCAGCCGGTCGCGACGCCTCGGACCACGGTCCGATTCCGGAGTTCGGCCTGAGGTCCGATCCGCTGAAGGCCGGAGCACCCGACGCTGATCGCCATGATCGAGGTGCGGAACCTGACGAAGAGATACGGCGACACGACGGCGGTGGACGACCTGTCGTTCACCGTCCACCCCGGACTGGTGACGGGCTTCCTCGGCCCGAACGGCGCCGGCAAGTCCACGACCATGCGCATGATCCTCGGCCTCGACCGGCCAACCCGTGGCCAAGCGCTGGTCGGCGGCAGGCGGTACGCAGATCTGGACGAGCCGCTGAAGCACGTCGGCGTGCTGCTCGACCCGGCCGCGGTCCACCACGGCCGCAGGGCGCTGGATCACCTGCGCTGGCTCGCGGCGAGCAACGGGATCGACCAGAGGCGCGCCGTCGAACTGCTGGAGCAGGTCGGTCTGGGCGGCGTGCGGCACAAGCGGATCAGGACGTTGTCGCTCGGCATGAAGCAACGCCTCGGCGTCGCGGCGGCACTCCTCGGTGATCCGCGGGTCCTGATGTTCGACGAACCGGTCAACGGCCTCGATCCCGAGGGCGTGCGCTGGATCCGCGACCTGATGAAGAGCCTGGCGAGGGAAGGCCGGACGGTCTTCGTCTCCAGCCACCTGATGAGCGAGATGGCCCTCACCGCCGACCACGTCGTGATCGTCGCAAGAGGACGGCTCGTCAAGGAGACGTCCATCGAGTCGTTGACGCAGAACGGTTCCCTGGAGGACGCCTACCTCGACCTCACGAGCGGGAGGGGACTGTGAAGAACGCACTGCACGCCGAGTGGCTGAAGCTGAAGACGGTCAGAGCGCCCTACGGCCTGATCGCCGCCATCGGCCTGACCATCGCGTTCGCCGCGCTGATCTCGTGGCTGATGGTCCAGGACTACGACACGACCGCGGCCGCGGAACAGGCCAGGTTCGCCTCGGCGGACGGCAGCGTGGTCGTCGTGCCGGTGGCCCAGTTCCTGGTGGCCGCACTCGGCGCACTGGTCGCCACGTCCGACCCGGCCCTCACCGCGCTGACCGCCGTCCCGAACCGGAAACGCTTGCTGGCGGCCAAAAGCGCGCTCGTCGCCACCACTGCCGTGGTGATCGGCGCCGTGGCCCTGGCGCTGAGCATCGGCGCGAGCGGGCTGATCATGGGGGACCGGCCGCCGCCCGTCGCCCCCTGGGACGGCATCGGAGACGTCCTCCCGTGGGCCGGGGCGTCGGTCCTGTCGATCTTGGTAACAGGTCTGATCGGCCTCGGTCTCGGCCTCGCGTTCAGGTCGACCGCCATCACCATCGTCATCGTCGGCGTCCTGCTGTGGGGCCTGCCCGCGATCACCCCGATGTTGCCGGCCCCCTGGAACGTGGACGCCAGCGCCGCGCTCGTTCCGTACCTGGTCCACGAGGTGGCGGGCACCGTGAACGACGCGCCGCTGGCGCCGTTGGCCGCCGTCGGATGTTTGATCGTTTACGTACTGGTGACTCTGGGTGCCGGAACGGTAACTCTTCTGCGACGAGACTCTTGACTCTCTCTTGGGGCGTCCCTAAGGTCATCTATACCTTTAACGGTAAGGAAACTTACCTAACTAATCCGCCGCCGTCAGTTCCGAGAGGAGACGCTGAATGGCTTGGCAGAAGTCTGTGGTGGCGCTCGCCGCGGCGGTCGTGCTCCCGCTGACCGGTGTGATGGCGGGCAGTCCGGTCGCCGCCGCACCCGCGGGTGACGTCTCCGCGAACGCGCTGCCGCCGGGTTCGCCCGCGGCGGTCAACGGCCAGCTGAAGGTCTGCGGTGTGAAGCTGTGCAACCAGGCGGGCCAGCAGGTCCAGCTGCGCGGCATGAGCACCCACGGCATCCAGTGGTACGCCCAGTGCGTCAAGACCGCGTCCCTGGACGCGCTCGCGAAGGACTGGAAGGCCGACGTTCTCCGGATCTCGATGTACATCCAGGAAGGTGGCTACGAGACCAATCCTCGGAAGTTCACCGACCTGGTGCACAGCTACATCGAGGAAGCCACCAAGCGCGGCCTGTACGCGCTGGTCGACTGGCACCAGCTCTCGCCGGGCGACCCGAACGCCAACACCTCGCGCGCCAAGACGTTCTTCAAGGAGATCGCGCAGCGGCACAAGGACAAGACGAACATCATCTACGACATCGCGAACGAGCCGAACGGCGTGTCGTGGTCGAAGGTGAAGTCCTACGCGGAGGCCGTCATCCCGACGATCCGCGCCGAGGACCCGGACAGCCTCGTGCTCGTGGGCACGCACGGCTGGTCGACGTTCGGCCTGTCCGACGGCAAGAACATCAACGAGGTCAGCCAGAACAAGGTCAACGCCTCGAACCTGATGTACACGTTCCACTTCTACGCCAAGGACCACAGGGACAGCTACCTCAACGCCCTGAAGACGGTCTCGAGCCAGGTGCCGGTGTTCGTCACCGAGTTCGGTTCGCAGGAGGCGTCCGGTGACGGTCCCAACGACTTCACCATGGCGAACAAGTTCATCACGTTCATGAACTCCGCCAAGATCTCCTGGACGAACTGGAACTTCTCCGACGACGAGCGCTCCGGCGCGGTGTTCAAGGAAGGCACGTGCTCCGGCAGCAGCTTCACGGGTGAGGGCCCGCTGAAGGAAGCCGGCAAGTGGGTGCGCAACCACATCAGGGCCAATCGCTAGTACCGACCCCGGCGGGTCACGAGAACGGCGGTCCTGCTTCAGGGCCGCCGTTCTCCGTTGCGCCGCTTGCCTTTTAGGACAGTTCTGGCGCGATTCGTTGACCGCTTCTCGAAGAGGTCCATACGTTTCCCCCAACGCCGCCGCACAGTTCGAGAGGGGAAGCTGTATGGCTTGGCTGAGGTCTGTGGTGGCATCCGCCGCGGTGGTCGTCGTGCTCCCGCTGGCATCGGTGACGACCGCCGGCGCCGCGATGCCGGCGGGTTCACCCGCGGCGGTCAACGGTCAGCTGAAGGTCTGCGGAGTCCAGCTGTGCAACAAGGACGGCAAGGCCATCCAGTTGCGCGGCATGAGCACGCACGGCATCCAGTGGTACCAGCAGTGCGCGAAGTCCCAGTGGTGGGACGCGCTGCAGAACGACTGGAAGGCCGACGTCGTCCGGGTCGCGATGTACGTGGCGGCGAAGGAAGACGGCTACGAGACGAACCCGCGCAAGTTCACGGACCTGATGCACGGCTACATCGAGGAGGCCACGCGCCGCGGCCTCTACGTGCTGGTCGACTGGCACCAGCTCGACCCGGGCGACCCGAACGTCTACACCGCCAAGGCGAAGGCGTTCTTCAAGGAGATCGCGCAGCGACACAAGGACAAGACGAACATCATCTACGACATCGCGAACGAGCCGAACCACGTGTCGTGGCCGAAGATCAAGTCCTACGCCGAGCAGCTGATCCCGGTGATCCGCGCGGAGGACCCGGACAGCCTGATCATCTCCGGCACGAACGGCTGGTCGACGTTCGGGCACTCCGACGAGCAGGACCCGTCGGTGGTGCTCAACAACAAGGTCAACGCCACGAACTTCATGTACTCCTTCCACTTCTACGCCAAGGAGCACCGCGACGACTACGTCTCGGTGCTGGACAGGGTCTCCAGCAAGGTCCCGGTCTTCGTGACGGAGTTCGGCACGCAGGAGGCCACCGGTGACGGGCCGAACGACTTCGCCATGGCGCAGAAGTACGTCGACCTGATGAAGCGCAAGAAGATCTCCTGGACGAACTGGAACTTCTCCGACGACGAGCGGTCCGGCGCGGTGTTCAAGGAGGGCACCTGCTCGGGCACGTCGTTCAGCGGCACGGGCAACCTCAAGCCGGCCGGTGTCTGGGTGCGCGACATCGTGCGGTCCGCCGACCAGTGGTGATCTAACGTTGCCCGCATGGCTCAACTCGCGCTCGGTCTCGCCTCGCTCGGTCGTCCCGCCTACATCAACCTGGGCCGGGAGGGCGCGCTGCCCGCCGTGCGCGACGTCGAGTCCATGCGCGCGCAGTGCCACCTGGTGCTCGACACGGCCTACGGGTTGGGCATCAGGTGGGTGGACGCGGCCCGGTCGTACGGGCTGTCGGAGGACTTCCTGTCGTCGTGGCTGCCCGGTCACGACGACGTGACAGTGTCCAGCAAGTGGGGTTACGCCTACACCGCGGACTGGCGGCCCGACGCCGAGGTGCACGAGGTCAAGGAGCACTCCCTGGACCGGTTCACGCAGCAGTGGCAGGAGACTTCGGCGCTCCTGCCGGGCGTGGCGCTCTACCAGGTGCACTCGCTGACGGCCGACAGTCCGCTGTTCGCCGACCGCGCCCTGCGGGACGCGATGGTCTCGATCGGGGTGCCGCTGGGCTTCTCGACGTCCGGTCCACGTCAGGCCGACGCGATCCGCAAGGCGTTGGATCTCGGCATCTTCCAGTCGGTCCAGTCCACCTGGAACGTTCTCGAGACGTCGGCGGGTGAGGCGTTGGCCGAAGCTCACGACGCCGGACTGCGGGTGATCATCAAGGAGGGCGTGGCGAACGGGCGGCTCGTCGTCGAGCCTCCGCAAGCGGTTGCGGCACAGGCGAAAGCGCTTGGCGTCGGTCCGGACGCGGTCGCGCTGGCCTTCGTCACGCGGCAGCCGTGGGTGGACGTCGTGCTGTCCGGCGCGGCGAGCCCGGACCAGCTGAAGTCCAATGTGGACGCCATGCGGATCGACGTCGATCTGCCTGACCTGGCCGAACCTGCTGACGAGTACTGGAAGACGCGCGCCGGGCTCAGCTGGACCTGATTGTCCGGCTTCTGACAGATGTCACGGCCAGGACGTGCGGATCATCGCTACCCGCGAAAACACCGGACGAGCAGGCTTTCGGGCATGACGAACCTGACTGTGACCGACCCCGATGCCCGCGAGAAGCTGGACATCGCCAAGAAACTGCTCGGCGGCTATGCGGCCGTGAGCGTGCTGACGCTGCTGGCGATCGTGGTGTTCAGCGGCGACCCCGACGTCGTCACCGACGCGGTGTGGATCCGCGGCTCGATCCTCGCGGTCGCGTCGCTGGTCACGTTCGCGCTCGGGGTCTCCATGGCGGGCGGCTCGCGGAGCAACTACCGCCGGGTGAAGATCATCGCGTTGGCCCAGGTGGTGGCGGTGGTCGTGATCGAGTCGATCCCGGGCTCCTTCCCGATCTGGTTCAAGATCGCGAACGGGGTGTGCGGCGCGCTGCTGGTCATCGTCGTCCTGCTGACGTTCGCCCGCAGCGTGCGCGCGACCTTCGCGGCCTCGTAGGGTCTTCGACGTGGATCAACGGCGCCGGTTGCTGCTCTCGCTGGGCATGCTCTGCTACCCGTTCCTGGCGGCCGCGGGCGTCAACCAGTACGCGCACGGCCCTGGACTCGTGGCGGGCTACCTGCTGCTCGTGGCGGTCTCCGCCTGCTACCTGGGCGTGGTGCTGGCGTCGATCCGATCGGCCTGGCGGACCTACTGGTCGCTGGTGGCGCTGATGACGGTGCTGGCCGTGCTGCTCGCACCGCTGGCCCACGAGATGGTGTTCATCCTGGCCGCGATGATCGTGCCGTCGGCGGCTGCGCGGGCCGGTACGTGGACAGCGTCGGCTCTCGTGGTGCTGGGCGCTGCGGCGTGCGTGCTCGTGCCGATGGCGGCCGGCTGGAACACCGAGGCGAGCTGGTACTTCGCCGTGGCCGTGGTTTTCACCGCGTTGCTCGTGCACGCGTTCAGCCGCACCGCCACGGCCAACCAGCAGTTGCGCGAGGCCCAGGCGGAGGTGGCCAGGCTGGCCTCCGAGGCCGAGCGCAACCGGATCGCCCGCGACCTGCACGACCTGCTGGGCCACTCGCTCACCGCGATCACCGTGAAGAGCGCGCTGGCCAGAAGGCTGGAACCGGTCGCGGCCCGAGCCGAGATGGAGTCGGTGGAGCAGCTGGCCCGGCAGGCGCTGGCCGATGTGCGGGCCGCGGTGTCGGGTTACCAGGACGTCACGCTCGCCGGTGAGCTAGCCAGGAGCCGGGAACTGCTGCGTGCGGCCGGGATCGCGGCCGACCTGCCCACCGCCGTCGACTCGGTGCCGGTGGAGCGTCAGGAACTGTTCGGCTGGGTCGTCCGCGAAGGGGTGACGAACGTGGTGCGGCACGCCAGGGCCGGCCGGTGCACCGTGGAGCTCACCGCGTCCACAGTGGAGGTTCGGGATGACGGCGTCGGCGGCCCGGCCGGCGCCGGGTCCGGTTTGGACGGTCTGCGTGCCAGGGTTGCGCAGGCCGGCGGAGTGCTGACGGCCGGCCCCGCGGAACCTCGCGGCTGGTGCTTGAGGGTGGCGGTATGACGATCCGGTTGCTGCTCGCCGACGACCAGGAGCTGATCCGGCACGCGCTCGGCGTCCTGCTCGGCCTCGAACCGGACTTCGAGGTGGTCGCCTCGGTGGGCCGCGGCGACGAGGTCACGTCGGCGGCGCTGGAGCACCGCCCGGACGTCGCGTTGCTGGACATCGACATGCCCGGCCTGGACGGGCTCGCGGCGGCCGCGGTGCTGGGCGCACAGGTGCCCGGCTGCCGCGTCGTCATCCTGACCACGTTCGGCCGCACCGGTTACCTGCGCCGGGCCATGGAGGCGGGTGCCGTCGGGTTCGTCGTGAAGGACGCGCCGGCCGACGCGCTCGCCGACGCGATCCGCCGGGTGATGGCGGGCGAGCGCGTGGTGGACCCGGCACTGGCCGCGGCCACGCTGGCGGCGGGCGAGTCACCGCTCACCGCCCGCGAACGCGACGTGCTCATCGCGGCCCGCTCCAGCGCCACCGTTGCCGAGATCGCGGCCCGGCTGTACCTCGCGGAAGGCACCGTGCGGAACTACCTGTCCGGGGCCACCACGAAGACCGGCACCCGCAACCGGATGGAGGCGCTGCGGGTGGCCGACGAACGCGGCTGGCTCTAGGAACCGGTGCGGCGCAGCTGTCATGGCCCGCGGCGCGTCTGCCTCAGTCGGAACCTGTGCGGCGCAACCACTCCTGGCTGATCTCACGCCCGTCCGGGACGAGCGCCCAGTCCGGGTCGTCGATCTTGGCGCGCAGCTCGTCCAGGGCCATCCACCCGCCCCACGCGACCTCCTCGGGCTGGTGGGTGAACGGGCCGTCGGTGCGCGTCTCGTAGATCCACGCGTGGTAGCGGGTGAACTCACTCACGTAGGTGGTCTGGAAGAGGAACGTGAGCGGCGACTCGACGCCGAGTTCCTCGCGGAGTTCGCGCGCAGCCGCCACGTCCGGGGTCTCGCCCGCATCGATCACACCGCCCGCGGTGCAGTCGTAGAGGCCGGGGAAGACGTCCTTGGTGTCGGTGCGGCGGTGCACGTAGACACGCCGGCCGTCCAGGGACAGCACGACGATGGTGGCGCAGCCGTGCCAGAGGTTCTCCGCCCGCATGCGTGCGCGGGTCACCTCGCCGATCACGTTCGCGTCCTCGTCGTAGAGGTTGATCATCCCCGTGTCCTCCTGTGGTCGTACGCGAGCTTGCTACTTCAGTCCGACGCCCGCTGATCGTCTCCTTTCCTACCTTCGGGACCGTCAGACGTCACCGAGGAGGATTCGTGTCCACTTCCCTGCGGCTCGGCGTCGCCGAGTTCCGCGCCCGGCCGGGTCGCGCGCTGCTGCCCGGCGTCGCGCTCGTCGTCGGCGTGGCCTGCCTGCTGGCCGCCCTCGTGCTGAGCGACGCGCTCACCAGGTCGGTCGACGAGGGCGCGCCCCTCACCCCGTCCTCTGTGGAGCACGTGGTGGACGTGAAACCCCAGCCCTACGACAGCAACACCACCGAGGCGAACCGCCCGAAGCTCGACGCCGCGTTGCTGGCCAAGCTCTCCGCGGTCGGCCGCGCGGTGCCGGTGCAGGTCGGTGCGGCGGACCTGCTGGACGACAACGGCCGTGCGGGGGAGCACCGGGCCGAGATGCAGGTCCAGCAGCCTGACCTGGTGCGCTGGCCGCTGGCCGAGGGCAAGCAGCCCGGCGCGGACGGTGAGATCGCGATCGACAAGCTCACCGCGTACGAGCGGAACATCAAGCCCGGCGACAAGATCAAGCTCGCCGCGGCGGACGGGCGGCCGTTCGACGTCACAGTCACCGGGATCATGAAGAAGGGCGGCATCGACTCACGCCCGATCATGGTCGCGGGGCCCGCTCTGGCGAGCAAGCTCGACCCGGAGCCGTTCACCAAGGAGATCTGGGTCATCGGGGGTGCCCGGGACGCGGTCGCGAGCGCGGCGGGGGCCTCGTACGTCGTGTGGGACCCGGCTCCGGACGCCGACAAGATCGGCAGCGACCTGACCTACATCCTGCTGCCGTTCAGCATCCTCGCGCTGGCCACGGCCGTGTTCGTCGCGTCGGCGACGTTCCGGGCGGTCTACGCGCAACGTCAGCGGCAGACGGCGTTGCTGCGGTGCATCGGTGCCCAGCGCGGGCCGTTGGTGCGCAGGAGCCTGTTCGAGGCGCTGATCACGGGTGCGCTGGCGGGCATGGGCGGTGCGCTGCTCGGCGGCCCGATGGCGTGGCTGTTGGCCAGGACGTTCGACGTCACCGGCATCTCGGCGTTGTTCGGCGCGGTGGAGCTCAGCCCGGACCTGTTGCCGTCGCTCGGGTACGTGATCCTCGGAGTTGTTGTTGCCGCGCTGTTGAGCGTGATGGCCGCCGTCCGGCCCGCGATCAACGCCGCGCGCGTGTCACCGTTGGCTGCTCTGCGTGATGCTGAGAACGAGGTTCCGCCACGTTCCGTGCGTCGTCTTCGGCTCGTGTTCGGAGCGTTGTTCACGGGTGGTGCGGCGTTCCTCGCGTTGGTGGCCATCGCCGCCAAGGGCACTGTGGGTGCGCCTCTGGCCGTCACGTTCTCCGCGATCGCCGCGGTCACGGGTCTCTTCTGGATTCTCGGCCCGGTCACCGTCCCGTTCATCGCGCGGCTGTTCGGCAAGATCGGCGGCACGCAGTGGAAGCTCGCCGGTGCCGAGGTGCGCCGGATGCCGCAGCGGTCGGCGTCGGTGGCGCTGCCGTTGCTGCTGGCCAGCTCGATGGTGACGTTCTTCCTGGTCGTGCTGGGTGGCGCGCAGGACATGGCGTCCTCGTTCGCGAACGAGGAACGCCCGGCCCCCACCCCGCGCGCCGCGGGCAGCCGCCCCGGGCCCGACCGCGGAAGAGCACAAGCCACCCCAACAAAAACTAGAACCGG
>NZ_JBEXPJ010000194.1:0-15896 GCF_040611995.1 Lentzea sp. NPDC006480 | reverse complement strand
TGGGCGTCGACGTCCACCGGGTCGGTCTCCACGAGATACGCCGACCCACGCGTGACGATCCGGAAACCGTCCCGGCCGTCCCGCTCAGGGTCGATGCTCGCAAAGAGCAACAGCCGCCGAGCAGGCCGCAGTTGCAAGGCGGTGCAACCCAACTCGGACATCCCGAGACTCAAGGCACCGCTCAGCACGCTACGGAAGCCAACAAGAATGTCAGCACCACCACTGTGGCCATAATCGCCGTTACCGCTCGGCCAATCGAGTCACGACACAGCGATTTACCTAGTCGAACATTTTGCACCACGAGGCTCACCCCAGCTCAAAGGTGCCTTCTAGCACCAACTTGCCGGTCAGATGCACGACTGAAATCGTGAGCAGCTCTGCGTGTAGCTTGCCGGGACACCACGCGCGAAGGGCCGTCACCATCTCGGTGCCAGCCCTTCGCGTTGGCGGCACAACTGCTAGGCAGGTCTCATGCCAGCACCGACGGGCGTACCTGCACCCTCCCGACCTGATCGACGGCTCCGATGCGAGCAGGATCTGGCATGCGCCCGTGCGGGGTTGCTCAACGCACGCACGGGACCCGACCCGACGAGGCGATCCAACCAAGGAGCCGACATCGCCGCTAGCGAACGCTGACCTTGATCATGGAGTGCGACCGACTGATGGCACCCACCTGTCACTTGGAACGATAGGTACGGAGTTCGTGCTGGCTGACCGGAGTTCCTACGCGCGAGCCTGTCCGATTCACCAGGTTCTACGACTCCAGCTGTGACAGCACGCTCGCGCAAGAGTGTCACACGGTGAAAAAGCTCGGCAACGGATGATGTCACCACCACGGCCATAGACACCGCTCAAGCAGCGCGAATCAGATGAGGCTGCGGATACAGAGCTGCTTGACCCCAGCTACCGCAATGTCGAGCTCTTCTTCCTCGATCACTCGAGTATCCAAACTTCCCTGAATAGGTACAAATAGCGTGAATCTACCGGTCGCCGCCGCCAATTTCCACGACCTGACCTGGGCTTCGACATTTTCATCGCCGCACGGATCCCAGACCACCTCGAGCTCCACATGTTGAGGAAGGCGAATACCATATTCCTCGAGGAGCTCCCGCGGGCTCCGTCGCAGCCGAACCTCCTTACGCCAATCAGAGCACGCAGCCGCTACCACCGAGTTATAGCACGCAATGAAAGCGAGATAACCGTCGGCCGTCGAGTTGATGGCGACAGGTTCGCCCGACGATAGGTTCATGACCTTTCCTCTGAAAGTTGGGATCCAATCGCGAATTCGGCAATACTGGGCTCAACAAACGGGTCCAGCCCGGACAGCGCGGCAAAACCGGCCGTGTCACCAGCGCCCAGTGCACACGGAGCTAAACCCATGCCAGTTGCGATAAGGTAAAGCCAGGCGGTGAGCACTCCTGCGTTCTTGAGCCCTAGCGCGTAGGGGATGCCCTCGTACTTCCACATCAACCGCGGCAGTCGCGCCGTGATCACGAGCAGGACCTGAGGCGGTGTCGACATCTGACACGTCGCGCGCGCGTAGGAGAGCAACTTCTTGGTGTCCGTGCCGTCGGCGGCCACGAGCTCCAGCCGGTGTTCGACGGAGTCGTAGTGGTATAGACCCGGAACAAGTCCGGCACAGCGGTAAACCACCGGATAGATTTCCAGCTCTCCCAAGGCCCCTGCACCGGGGTACGGCCGTTTCAGCGCGCCACTCCCGTCCGAGTGCGGTCGTAGCCGCTGGGCACGGTGCAACAGGGCGCCGAGCTGCTCGATGGAGATGGGATTGGCGTGATCTTGAATCCGGAGGCTGCGGCGTCGCGCCATGACCTCGTCCAGGCTCGCGAGCTCTGATCCGGTCTCGGCGGGTGTAGGTGGCGGCAGTGCGATCGCGGGAGCATCCGCGTACAGCTGGTGCTCCGGTTGGGGCGGCTCAATGACGCCACGAAATCGGTAGGTGCCACCAACCGGTGCCGCGTTGGTCAACGAGCGTGATCGTTCGTGCAGCCATGCTTCTTCGGGCGACCAGAACGCCATCGGCGCTGTGGAGCGCTCCTGCTCAAACTCGCCTTCGGTGACCAGGACGCGGGCGTCGGCCAATGCGGACAACACCAATCTGCCTGTTACCTCGTCGACGTCGACATGCTTGGCGATGTCGTCCGCCGTGCATGCCTGCGCGGCGGCAAGTGCCAGGCACGCGGCGAGTTCCGGACGATGGAAAGTGATCTGGGATGTTCCGAGCGGTGAGTGGAGCAGGAGATTGCCTTCGTCAGCACGCATGATCGCGAATCTCGACAGCCGGTAGCCCGCGCCGATCGGCTGCTCGTACGCGGGTTTGAGCGGCGCCGCGCCGATGGCACGCGAGGAGCTGTCGAGCACAAGTCCGCCACCGTATGACAACCGCCGGTCCAGCCAGCCGCGCTGGTGCAAGCGCATGATCATTAGTTGCGATGCCAAGGCCTCGCGCTCAGATCCGAACCTCGTCGCCAGCTGGACGACATCGACGTCAGTCAACCAGCCATCAGCGAGACGCGACAACAATGTGCGCATGCCCAGGTCCAGATCGGGGAGCGCGAGACGGAAACGGGCTTGCGACAGGATCAAGTCACGTGTGGTGGTCTCGTTCAGCACAGCGTCTCTGCGCAGCCGGTGACTCTCGCTGTGCCGGCTTACTGACGGCGGAAGTGTCATGACACTCCCTTCGAATCACAAGATGACGGTTGCAACGTACGTGTTCATAAGCCGGCAACAGACCGATGAGTGTGGTACCGGTATGCCTGACTTCAGCCGTTCTCGAAGACGATGACGTCCTCGACCCACTCGCTGTCGACACACACTTTGGCCTGCACTCGACGCTCAAGCAGGTACCTGAACGTGTTCGCGAGGAGTTCGCTGAGTCCTTGAGCCAAACCCGGCGTCCGTCGCGCGTCCGCACCGTCGCTGAGTGCCTTGTGCGCATAAGGACTTTCCAGCACGTTCTTCACGCATTCGTCGACCACATCCGCTGTCAGCCCCAGCAAACGCAACGCCTCCGTCGGCGCGTATCCGGCCTTGGCCAGGCCGAGCACTGCGTCTAGCACGGCCGTCTGAGAGATCATCAATTCGCCGCTCGACCTGTGGTCGACCAATTGATGACGATTCAACGACGAGATCACGGCAAGGTTCTCACCAGCGATCTCCTTCAAGGCTTGGGTGACACTGCTCAGGTCCCGCCCGCCAGCTGCACCACCGAGTACTGCGGTGATGGAGGCCAGGTTGAAACCCTCATTCTGCAAAGAGATGATGCGTCTAAGCCGCTGCACGTGGGAGTCGTCGTAGTAGCACATCCGGCCATCCCGTACCGGCGCCCGCAGGAGCCCGCGGGACTGGTGAGCACGGATGTTCCGCTTCGACATACCGACGAGCGTGGCCAGCTCGTCGATGGTGTAGCGGCAGTTCACGGTGCCACCGTGCAAGCTTCTCACTTCTCTGACCAGCATGATTACACACCCTTCATGCCCACCAGGACCTGCGGAGCCACCAGCTGCCGCCTCCAGTACAACGGCGGGCAGTGCAGTACATAGAACAAAGTTCTTCACTGACGGCCACACCAAGCGGATTCGACCGCCTTCACGTTCGATCCATCGATCGACTGACACGTCTGATGTAACCATCGTGCTGGAGCTCTTACCAGGAAGGTCGACCGGCAGGTTCGATAAGCCAAACTTCCGGTCTTCGAGGAGACCGAAATGGCTGCTCACAGCACTTACCGTCAAATCCGGAAGCCAGCGTGCACCCGTATTGAGACACAAGCGAGCGTCTCACATGGCCCGTCGGCGATCACCATAAGTGTATTGGTTTCCGAAGCTCGGACGTTACAGCTCCGAACTGGCGACGCGCCTACTGCCGTCGCGAGCCATCAACTCACAGTGGCCGTGCGTCGCTGCGCCCATGCCACGAGTCGACGCTCGCTGCGCCTCGCGCGAGGCTCATTTCCCTCAGCCTTTATCTCGCGAAGGTCGCGGCGCGACACTCCTCGCCCTTCATCACACCGCGAGCTAAGGCGCTTTTTATGCATCGTGCCACCGATGATGACGAAATGCCGTCAAGTCGAAACAAGCAGATCATCTTACACGCCATCGTGCAACCGACACTGTTCATTTAGTCAAATCCGCGCAATCTAGCCCGATCCGCTTTCAACACTACCTCTCATCGATAGAGTGCCATCAGCAAGGGAAGTCCGACGGTCACGCAGACCGGAGAATTCAATACATCCCTCACCATTCACACGGAGGAAGCGATGAGCGACAAGCAGGACGAGCTGAAGTCTGCCGCCAACACCTCGAGCGACCTGGAGCTCAACGAGACTGAGCTCAACGAGGTGGCGGGCGGTGTTCGCGGGCCGATCACGCGACCGGTTGAGCCGCCAAAGTGACGTTCGCATGCAACCAGGCAACGACTGACGGCTGAGACGACACAGGGCGAACCGCGGATCCATTTCACACGGTTCGCCCTGTGCGTACTGATGAGCAGCGCTGCGATCACTGCGGCTGAAACACTGGGAGCCGGGCTACCATTCGCGCGCCCACCGCACTGTCTTCCACACACAATGATCCACCGTGGCGCGAAACAATGTCACGAGCAAGTGCCAATCCGAGGCCAGAACCTCCCGCATCCCTAGCGCGGGCGTCGTCCAAGCGCGCGAAACGATCAAAGACCCGCTCGCGCTGGGACACGGGGATACCGGGACCATCGTCCTGGACCTCAAGCACGACCACGCCGCCCGCGTGACCAACCCTCACGGTGACCGAAGAGTCAGCGTGTCGCACTGCGTTGTCCAAGAGATTGCGCAGAAGGCGCTCGAGCTGCGCAGAGTTGCCGGCGACCAGCACGGGACCGTCGACTTCGTACCTGACCTTCACCGGTCCCAGCGATGTCGAACGCTCGGCTACCTGCTCGACCACAATATCTGCGACGTCGACGACCTTCGTACATCTCGAGGCTTCGGTCGAATCAGTGGCGAGCTGCAACAGATCCGCCGTGATGCGCTGCAACCGCTGCACATCGAGAAGCGCACTCTGGGCGACGCCAGGCCAGTCGGCCCTATCAGGATGAGTTAGCGCAACTTCCAGGCCCGTCCGCAGGTTTGCCAGCGGGCTTCTCAGCTCATGGCTGGCATCAGCGACAAAGTTCTCCTGTTGCTGGTGTGAAATTTGCAGTCGCTCCAGCGTGCTGTTCGTGGTCTGCGCCAGCCGGGCTATTTCATCGTCGGACCGCGGGACCGGCACCCGCCTGTCGAGTCTGTGCCCGCTGATCTCAGCCAACACCTGCCGGATTGCCTCGACTGGCCGTAGCGCGCGCCGCACCGAGAACCAGGCGGATACTGCCGTGAAGAGCACGGCGAGCGGGCCGAAGAAACTGAGCATGAAGTCGAACGTGCTTAGGGCCTTGATTCTTTCCCACGGCTTGACCAACACGTATAGCGTCAATCGGTGGCGAGTCGCAGCGCCTGCCTGCTGGAGCCCGTCGCCTAGAGTCAACCCTTCTCGACCGAACGGCTCCACGAGTATGGATGGAACATCTTCGACCGTCAAGCCGAGAACTGTATAAGTACGGTATTCCCGCCAGTGCGCTGGGTTAGTCCCTGGTTTCAACTCAGCGACTGTAGTCGTGATCAACCTGGGATCACTCGCCGTGGGAGCTGGCGGCAGTGTCTTCCACGCAGGATCATAGTGGCGCAGGAGGGGGCTACGGACAACGGATTGACCGGACTCGGCCACGACCTCAAACAAGGCATCGCTTTCCATTCTCGCGACACGGAGGGGAGCCTGGCTGCCCTCGCGTGCCGCCACCTGGTAGTCCGCAGCCATTGTGCGCAGCTCTGTGATCGTCTTGCTCTTCTCGTTATGTTCGAACTGTTGCTCCAAGAACGTTCGGGCCCCTAGCCAGCCAATGGCAATCAGTGCCAGGCAGAGCAAGCTCGCCGACAACGCAGTGCTGTGCCGCACGGCCGCCGGCCACCACCTACGCATCGACTACCAATCGGTAGCCGATGCCTCTGACCGTCTCGATGGTACGACGTCCAAAAGGGGCGTCTACCTTGCGGCGCAACGCGCTCACGTACACCTCGACGATGTTTTGATCACCTTGGTAAGCCATGTCCCACGCCTGCTCCAGGATCTCCAGCTTACGGACGACCTGGCCCTCCCGGCGCAGCAAGCATTCCAGCACCGCGAACTCCTTGGTGGTCAACGTAATTGATTGATCAGCTCGGCGACATGTGCGCCTCGCGGGATCCAGGACGAGATCGCCGAACATGAGGACCGCGGGAGCGCCTGTCGGACCTCTACGTGCCAGCGCGCGCAGCCGCGCGGTCAGCACTACGTAGGAGAAGGGTTTGCGCAGAAAGTCATCGGCCCCGGTGTCGAGTGCGTCCACTTCGTCGTACTCCCCGTTCTTGGCGGTGAGCATCAGAATCGGTGTTGTCACACCACGCTCTCGCAAGGTCGAGCAGACCCAGTAGCCGCTAAGACCCGGCAGCATGACATCCAGCACGATCACCTGGTACGCGTTCATCTGCGCGAGTTCGAGCCCCGTCCGGCCGTCACAGGCGAGATCAACTGTGTACCCGTCGGCTTCCAGCCCCCATTTGAGGGTCTCAGCCAACCTCTGTTCATCCTCCACCACGAGCACACGCATGACCGAATCATCCCAGTTGGTGAGTCAGATTCTGAAATGATCTTCAGCTGCGTTCAGGAGTCACTCAGGCCAATCTGTCACGATCGCCCGTAGAGCGGCGAGGGTATGCCAACCGCTGGCCGCAGGGTCGCGTGCGTTCGTTCGGACAGGCAGCGCCCCACGTGCCAGGATCTGGCACATCGCTTCGCCGAGTACCTCGCGTCCAAGGCGACACGCAGGGAAGCAGGAGACGCCCATGGCGCCAGAGGATTCTGCCCGATCGGACGTGAGCACGACCTTCGGCGAACTCCTGCGCACACTCCGTCTGCGGATTCCGATGACCCAAGAAGAACTATCGCATCGCACGGGCATCACGGTGCGGGCGATCTGCAACATGGAGCGCGGCCAAGTCCTCAGTCCAAGACGCCGCAATCTGGAACTGCTCGCCGCCGCACTCAACCTGCAGGGCCACGACATCACGGAGTTCATGGTCCTGGCTCGAGGAAGCCAGTCTCTGCCCGAAAGTGACAAGGGTGACCTCTGTCGTCCGACTGTCGCCATGTCACCACAGTCGACCACGCCAAGCGCGAACACATGCGCGCTTCCCCCGGTTTTCACTGAACTCACTGGCAGGGAGTGCGAGCAGAAGATCCTTGACGAATTCATGACTACCGCCAGATCCTCACCGTCAATGCAGGTCGCTGTGATTCACGGTCCGCCGGGTGTGGGCAAGAGCGCGCTCGCTGTGGACGCAGGCCATCGACTTGGCCACCTGTTCACCGATGGATGCTTGTTTCTCGATCTACGTGGCACAAGCGTAGAGCCAATGCCCGCTGAGCGAGCCGCACACCAGGTGCTACACGGCTTCGGCGTAGACGAACGCGAAATTCCCTCGGATGCGGACGGCAAGCTCGCGCTCTACCACTCGGTGTTGCGTCACCGCTCAGTGCTGATCGTGCTGGACAACGCGCTGAGCGAGAGCCAGGTACGCCCGTTACTGCCAGCTGGGCTGAACACGAAGGTGCTGGTAACCAGTCGCAGCACTCTTTCCGGACTTGTGCCTCGAAGCCGGTTGGCCCTCGGCCCTCTAGGCAAGGACTGTTCGGTCACGCTTCTGCGTAATGTCGCTGGCGAAGACCGCGTTCGCGCTGAGCCTGCGGCGGCAGAGCGAATCGCCGAGATCTGCGGAGGGTTTCCGCTCGCGCTGCTCATCAGTGCAAATCGACTCACAACCAGACCAAAGTGGACGATCGCCCACTTTGCGGACCAGTTGGAAGACGAGCGTCGACGGCTGTCCGTACTGACCGCCGGCGATGTCCAGGTGCGAACCGCTTTCGAGATCTCCTACCAGCAACTGAAACCGGCCGCTGCCGCCCTCTTCCGCCGACTGGTCCTGATTCCGAGCGCCGACGTGTCCGTGGAGCTGGCTTGCGTTGTCACCGGGCAGCCGGAACAGGTCACATCGTGTGCGTTGGATGACCTCGTCGACGCGAACATGATCAGCTCAAGCGAGAAGCCCGGCCGGTACACGCTGCATGATCTCCTCCGCGTGTTCGCCGTTGAGCGCCTTGAGCTGGATGAGGAACCAGCCGCAGTGTGGAACGCAGGCGAACGGGTACGGCGTTGGCTGCTCGCCGTCGCGACTAAAGCGACGCGGCTGTTCGGCGATCCAGCTGCAGGCACCATCACCATCGATGGACCGGACCCAGTGCATGACAGGGATTCTGCAGACCGCTGGTTGACCAGCGAGCTGGAGCACTGGCGCGGCGCCCTGCGTACCGCCTCAGCGTTGGGTGAGCACGAGCGAGTGCTCACACTGACCCAATCTCTGCAGTGGTACGCGTACCTGCGCGGAAGCGGCGAACTGTGGCGCGAAGTCTTTCAGGCAGGTGCTGACGCAGCGCAACGACTAGGAGACATCGTCGCGGAAGCACAGCAGCTCAACTCGCTGTCCTGGGTGCTGAACATGCTGTGCGGTCAGCCTCATGAAGCCCTGGCCGTGCACGAACACGCCGTAGAGAAAGCCATCCAAACGGACCACCTGCCTGCTCGCGCATGGAGCGAACTCTTCGGAGCGGAGATTCAATGGAAGCTTGGCCAGCGCGACGAGGCCATGGCCAGGGCACGCGCCGCCGCCGAGCTCTTCGAGCACGCCCAAGACCACACAGGGCTGTTCTTGGCGATATCAGTTCGCGGCATGTGGCTGACTGAGCAAAACAGACACGAGGAAGCTGCGACTGCCCATCACCTGTGCATCACATTCCAACGAGCTACGGCGAGCCTGCCCGTCAATGACGAGATCCTTGCAGTGATGCTCCGCAGATACGGGCAATACCTTATAGCCATCGACGACTTTCCTACTGCATTTTCAGTGCTCGAGGAGGCCGAGTCCCTGTTCCGCAAGCACGATGTGGCGCATGGAGTGGCGTCAGTAGCCGTGGCACGTGGTCACGCCTTCAGCCTCTCTGAGCGGTGGAAAGAAGCTACTGCCGAGCTCGTAACCGCGCTCCATGTATCCCCTCTGACGGAGATCAGAATCCAGATTCTTATGCGACTTGCCGAGGTCGCCACATCGGCTGGCGACCCCGTTATGGCCCGCGAGCATCGGATTCAAGCCCTCACGGAATGCCATAGTTTCGATACCATAGCCACACGCAAAATAGCTGAGAAACTGGAAGCCGAGCTAGGCTTTGTTGAAGCACCCGAGTCGCATCATGCGGAGGACGAGGAACCTGAAGCCTGAGAAGCGGCAACCTGAGCGGAAGTCCAATTCCGGTCGTCCCCCGCAGTACACACATGTGCGGTCGAGGGAGGCTTGCGCACGCCGTCCAGCCACCTTGTCGACCTCGGCAGCGCGTAACGCCTCCCAGATGCTCTCGGACTTCTGCACGTCTCCCCGCAGATCGCACCTAGTGCCGAAACCTGCTGCTCCCCGGACAAAGCCGGCACACCGCTCGATCGTGCGCCCGCCGCCGAGCGCACGATCACCGGCATCGTGTCCCGCATCGAGTCGTCGTAGCCGAACTCCAGCAGTGACGTGACGTCGAACAGACGCCGGTCGAGCTTTGCGCTCTGCAGGGAGTCATCCTGCCACTGCTCGGGACGGTACTGTTGATCATCATGGCCCCGTCTGATCGCCGAGTACGTCGAGGACAGACCCGGAAACATCATCAGTTCTGCGATCGGGGCGTTGCCCACCGCGGTCAACGAAATCCCGCCACGACGCGACGGGACGGATAGCGCTGGGCCCTGGAAGGACTGGTCCTGTCGAAACTGCCGACGAGACGCCGCGTCATCAGCAACCCCGTGCTGCTCTATAGCGCCCAGCCACCCGTCGTGCGGATCGACGTCGTCAGTGAAGCCATCACGACACAGAATCACGACATTCGATTAGATTCTCACTCACGCTGCGCGTCATCGGCCGCGCTAGGCAGACGCCCCACCTGCAACGCCACGCGTCATCGTCGACGTGGTCGAAGTGACGGACGACGCGATCTGGACCTGGGTTCAGGTCCCGAGGGCACAACCGAGCTGATGGAGGACATCCAACTCCGATCCGCGGCATCAGCAACCCCCGCAGCACTCAACGCATATCTGCCCGTAGGTGCGGTCGGGCACACGAAGCTGCTTTAGACCACCTATCCGGGATGCTCCGACCACCCGCGAACGCGAGGTATGCCGACGCCTCAATGTGCTCACGACGACACATCCGCAGTGGGTGATCGAAGCCGAGACGCGTGGAGCGTCGCAGACGCCGCCGGGCGCGTTCAGAAGCACTACACCGGCGTCGCGGCCCTCAGGCCCAGTCGCACACGTTCAGGGCCTCCTCTGGTTGGAACTGCTGCCGGGTGACCAGCTACGCGTCCCCGGCGTCACCCAGATCCAGCCGATGCGCACGCTCGCAGGCAGCTTGTTCCATCCAGGTTCCTCCGTTGGAGATACGGCCGGCGCCTACGTGGCGCGAAACCTCGGTACCAGCCCTGGTCCGGTGTTGCTCCATCTTCTACACACCGACGAAGCCAGACGACTGCCCACCAGTGTCAGCTTCACCGGGCCGCCGACTGTGACGGACCAGCGGCTGTTCGTGGGACGACTTCCGGAGACGGCCCCGTTGGGTCGGCCAGCGAATTGAACGCAGCTCGCGGGCGCCGACTGAGAATGGCGTCCACGCCTCCCGGATTTGGCACTAAAGGGCAAAGAAAAAATCGGGTGAACGACGTTCAGAGGAGGTTGGTGCGCACGCCCCAGAACCCGGTGTACGACTTTCCGGGTTCCAGCACGATGAGGCCGTCACCGCTGTTGAACGCGTTCGGTGCGGAGGTGACCGGCTCGATGGCGATGCCGGTGCGCGGCGGGCGGCCCTCGGGGTACTCGTCGGTGTAGACCAGCAGGAACTTGTGCGAGTCGTCCACCCAGAGCTCGATCGTGTGCCCTTCCGGCGAGGTGAGCGCGGCGACGGCGGTGTCGTGCCTGGGACGCAGCAGGTCGGTGTAGCAGGCGTCGATCTTGGTGGCGCCGATGAGCTTCGGGGTGCGGTAGTCCTCGGGCGTACCCGCGACCGGTGCCCTGCCGGTCGGGATCAGGCGGTCGTTCAAGGTCAGCCTCGTGTCGGCGGCGAGCATCAGCGTCGCCGAGTCGATCGTGGGCGAGACTCGGAAGTACGGGTGGTAACCGCTGCTCAGGGGCGCCGCGGTGCGTCCGGCGTTGGTCGCGGTCACGGACACCCGCAGGCCCGCGCGGCTGAGCACGTACTCGACCTGGAAGCGCAGCGTGAACGGGTAGCCGTACTGCGGGTGGAGCAGGTACGACAGCACCAGGCGATCGCGTTCGTGCCGGGTGACGCGCCACGGCAGAAAGCCCATCAGGCCGTGGATCGCGCAGTTGTTCCAGTGCTCGCTGATCGGCGTCTCGTGCTTCGCGCCGCCGAACGTGTACTTGCCGCCGTCGATCCGGTCCACCCACGGCAGCAGGATCTTGCCCAGATGGCTGTCGCCCATCGAGTCCGCGGCATGGGAAAGCAGCAGCTCACGGCCGTCGACGGTCCATGAGCGCAAGGCCGCGCCCACCTCCGCGACGACCAGGCTCTGCCTGCCCGAGGAGATCCGGAGCTGCTTGCCCGTGGGAAGCAGCGGTCCTGCCGGAGTCGTCGCCGCGGCGTGGGCGGGTACGGCCGCCGCCGTCGCCATCGCCGCCGCGGCGGTGAGTGCGGAGCGGCGGGAGAAGAGCTGAGACATAGCGATTCCTGAATATCTCGGAGAACGAACGGAATGAACGACTCTGGCGGAGCCTTTGCCGCGCGGTCAAGCACGGGAACCACCAATTGAAACGGCACTTGTTCACCGGAACGCAAATGCCCTACTTTTCGCCGCATTCATCCCGAGAGGAGTTCTCAGGTGCGTCGTAGATCATTTGTGAAAGCCGTCGGTCTCGGAGCTCTGTCGACGGTCGTGTTCACCGGCACGTCGGCAGCAGGGGTTCGGTGGATCCGGCCGGGAGACGCGGGGTACGCGGAGGCCAAGCTCGGCTACTTCCCGATGTACGACCACCAGCGGCCCGGCGCGATCGCCGAGGTGACGTCGGTGGCCGACGTCCAGCGGTGCATCGAGGAGGCCCGGCGTTCCGGCAGCCGCATCGCCGCCAGGTGCGGTGGGCACAGCTATCCCGGCTACTCCACCGCCGACGGTGCACTCGTCGTGGACGTACGGGGACTCGACAGGATCGAGGTCCACGCCGACGGCACCGTCGACGTGGGTGCCGGAGTGCTGCTCATGGACCTGTACAAGGCACTCGCGGCGGCCGGGCGGATGATGCCCGCCGGCACCTGCCCGACGGTCGGCATCTCCGGTCTCACGCTCGGCGGTGGCATCGGTGTGACCGCACGGCAGATGGGTCTCACGTGCGACCGGGTGGTGAAGCTGGAGATCGTGACGCCCGACGGCGTGCACCGGACCGTCAGCCCCGCGGAGCACCCCGACCTGTTCTGGGCGCTGCGCGGTGGCGGTGGCGGCAACTTCGGCATCGTCACCCGGTTCACGTTCCGCACCGAACCGGTCAGGAACATGACCACGTGGCGCGTCAAGTTCGCCCCCGCGGCACTGCCCGCGCTGCTGGACGCGTGGCCTCGTTGGCAGGCCCGCGCGCCGTGGGCCATGACGAGCAGCTTCGGCGTGAGCGGCGGAACCGGTGCGTCGCCGAGCATCCACGGGTGCTTCATCGGCACCGCGGCGAAGGCCAAGCCGTTTATCGACGACCTGGTCCGGCGCGTCGGGTCACCGCCGACGAGCCGGAGCGAGACCGAGAAGACGTTCCTCGCCGCGATGGAGGAGTTCGCCTGGTGCAGCACCGCCGACAAGTCGTGCCAGCCCGGCTGGGGCGGCGGCGGTGGCGGGCAGACGCGCGGTGAGTACGTCGCGACCTCACGCATGCTCTTGCGGCCGATCTCGGACCCGCAGGCACTCGCGGACCTCCTGCGCAACACCCCCAACTCCTACAACATGATCGACGCGGTGGGCGGCGCCGTCAGCGACGGCCCGCCCACCGCGTACCCGCACCGCGACGCGGTCGGCAGCATCCAGGTCGAGGTGTTCCTCGGCGACGGGGAAGCCGCCGCCCGCAGGACCATGGGCACCGCACGGGACGAGCTCGGCAGGATGTTCGGCGAGGCCGGTTACGTCAACTACCTGGACCCGCAGATGCCGAACTGGCAACGCACCTACTACGGCCGCAACCTCAGCCGGCTCAGGTCGGTGGTGCGCCGGTACGACCCCGATCGGGTGTTCACGTTCCCGCAAGGCCTGGCCTAGCTCACGGCTTGGCCAGGGTGCAGCCGGGCCGTGCCAGCTCCAGCACGTTCCCCGCGCCGATGCACGCGTTGATCGCGGCGGTTTGCGTGGCGTAGCCGCGACCGCGGTGCACGCTGATGGTGCCGTCCGCATCCACCTCACAGGGGTTGTTCAGCTCGCAACGGCCGCCGTCCCGGTTGCTGGTGCTGTTGATCGCGATCAGCTCACCGGTGGCGGCGTCCAGCACCGCGGAACCAGAGCTGCCGGGTCGCGTGTCGCACTCAGGGGCGTACCGAACTGCTTGTGCGGACTGGTATTCGCCCTCGCGCAGGACCGGCACCACGGCTTCGGCCTGGCACTGCCAGGTGCGTTCCAGGTAGCTGGACACCACCTTGATCGCCTGCCCCGGCACGGGCGCGGCACTGGAGAGCGGGAAAGGCTCGACGCCGTACCGCCGTTCCAGCTCCGCGTAGGTGGAATCCAGCTGTGCCAGCATGATGTCGGTGCCGGTCATGGTCGCGTACAACACTTTCCGCGCCCGCACTTCACCCAGCTCGCGGCCGGCGGAACTGAGCACGGTGCCCGTGATCTCGGTGGGCTCGTCCACCAGCACCTGTCCCGGCCGCGGACGGTCGGGCTTGCGGCAATGCCCGTTGGTCAGCAACAGCGCCTTGTCGTCGGCGCGGGCAGACTCCGGCCGGACCAGCGAGGCCGAGCAGGCCGGCAGCTTCACCGTGCCGGCCAGGTCACCGGTGGGACCGGGAGGCTGCTGCCGAGCTCCCTGGCAGGTCCCGGTCGCGGCCTTGCCGGCGCGGAAGAACTCGGTCAGCTTGTCGCCGCACTCGATCGACTTGATCGTGGAATGGTGGTCGTCCAGCACGGTCAGCAGCGAGCCGCCGATCTTGGCCTGCATCAGCTCCGCCCACCGGTGGGGCGTGACCATCTCGTACGCGTGCGCGGACAGCTGCAGCTGACTGCTGCCTGGTTTCAGGTCCCACACCCTGCCGGGGAACGGCCACTTCGCGCAGTGGCGCAGACCGTTGTTGTTGCCGCCGGAGAACGGAAACGCCTCAGCCCGCTTAGCGCGGTTGGCCAGCACCTCGGCGAACTCGCGCTCGTCGACGCTGCCGTTGCACAGGAAGGCGTCGTTGGCGAAGACGTAGAAGTTGCCCTCCTGCTCGAAACCACGCGCCTGGCGGCCGGCCGCCGCGGGCTTCTTCTCGACCTGTGGCCTGCCGGAGTCGTGCAGCTCCGCCAGCTTCGCCGCGTTGATCGGCCAGAAGGGTTCCCGAGCCGTGGCCAGCGGAACGACCTGCCGGCGGCCGTGGGTGTCGCGCATCCTCGTCAGCTGCTCACGCACCTTCTCCGGCGTGCCGCCCAGGTGGTACTGCGCGTCCCGGTCCGCCAGCCAGGCGGAGAACTCGCCGAAGTGCCGCTCGCCGGACTCCTCGAAGGCGAGGTCCGCGGAGTTGTCCAGCACCGGAGGCATGATCGATTCCAGCCACATCCGGTCCACGTGCTCGTCGAACATCGAGCGGTACATCGCCCCGACAGCCGTACCGCCAGAGTTGCCGTAGAAATTGATCTTGTCGACGCCGAGCGCCTGGCGCACCTGGTCCATGTCCCTGGCCACGTTCTCCATGCTGATGCTCGCGGCCAGTTCCGGGTTCATCGCAACGCACTTCTCGTGCCACCGGCCCAAAGCCTCGAACTCCTGCTCCTCGGTGGCGTCCGGCGGTACCTCCAACAGATCACCACCGCACTCCACGCGATCGCTGTAACCCACTCCCCTGGTGTCGATGCCGATCAGGTCCAGCTCGTCGTTCAACGCCCCCACTTTGTTGGACAGCCAGTCGAACGGAACCTGAACCCCGGTCAGTCCGGGCCCTCCGGGGTTGGTGACCATGACACCTCGCCGGGTTCCGGTGGCCTTGATCCGGCTCACCGCGATGCCGATCTTCTTGCCGTCCGGCTTCGCGTAGTCCAGAGGCACCGGGACCAGAACGCATTCGCTGCGGGTGTCGCCCGCGTTCCACCCCTTGGCGATCTCGGCACAGGGCTTCCAGGCCAGCTCGTCCGTGGCAGCGGACAGTTGCGGAACCGGAGCGGCGGCAATGGCCACGGCCGCCCCGAGCCCGGCTGCGAAAAGGGAACGTTTCATGCATCCCGATCCTGGCCAGGCGATGTCCGCAACACTGCCACGTACAGTAATAGGTGCGTAACAGATAGGAACGCCTGAATCGCGAGGAGAACGAGCAGTATCGATCATCGAGTGAATGAAGTGCCCTGTAGGTACGCGCTCAGATCGTTCGCCTGGATCTACGGGAGTGGCGAACTGCTATGCAGCCGACCAAGTACATTGCCTAAGAACTCCCAACAGATGATCTTTCCCTCGGTCAGCGACCAGGTGGAGTCGTGCAGCGCGAACCTCTTGTGCAGCGCTTCCCACACTTGTTC
>NZ_JBEXPJ010000193.1:0-15968 GCF_040611995.1 Lentzea sp. NPDC006480 | reverse complement strand
GCCCGAAACCGCCGATCGGCTGTACCGCGTTGTCTTTGCTGCCGATAGCCTTCCGACCCTCTGTACACCGCGGCGCCGAGCCCGGCGGGCCCGCCCCCCACGACGATCAGATCGTAGAAGTCGGCCGACGGCCGCGTGCTCAGCCCCACCTCGGCGGCGAGGTCCGCGTCCGAGGGGTCGACCAGGGCCTTGCCCGCGGCCGTGACCACGACCGGCAGGGTCGTCCCGTCCTGATGCGCCGCGGTGAGCAGGCAGCGTGCTTCCGGCTCGTCGAGCGCGTACCACCGGAAGGGAACGCTGTTGCGCGCCAGGAAGTCCCGCACCTCGTAGGACCGCGGCGACCAGCGGTGCCCGACCACCCGCACCCGCTGCGGTGGCTGCCGGTCGCTCACGGACCACGCGCGCAGCTGCTCGTCGAGCACCGGGTAGAGGTTCTGCTCCGGGGGATCCCAGGGCTTGAGCAGGTAGTGGTCGAGGTCCACGACGTTGATCGCCTGGATCGCCGCGTCGGTGTCGGCGTACGCCGTGAGCAGGACCCGGCGCGCCTGTGGGAACACGTCCATGGCCTGTTCCAGGAACTCGATCCCGCTCATCTGCGGCATCCGGTAGTCGGCGAGCAGCGCCGCGACCTCCTCGCCGCGCAGCTTGATCTCGTGCAGCGCCTCGAGCGCCTGCGCCCCGGACTCCGCCCGCACGACCCGGTAGTGCTCGCCGTACATCCGGCGCAGGTCGCGTGCCACCGACCGGGACACGGCCGGATCGTCGTCCACCGTGAGAATCGAGGGCCGCGCGACGCGGTCGGCTGTCGTCATGCGACCAGTCAAACACCAGAACTTGTCGATGACACAGATCGAGGTACCTTCGTGGCGTGGCCACTACTTGCGAGCACGTCGCGGAACTGGGCGCTGAGCCCGCACCGTCCACGCTGGAGGGGTGTGAGGACTGCCTGGCCGCCGGTGGCAGGTGGGTGCACCTGCGCTTGTGCCTGAGCTGCGGCAAGGTCGGCTGCTGCGACTCGTCGCCCGCCCAGCACGCCTCGAAGCACTTCGCCGAGGAGGGGCACCCGGTCATCCGGTCGTTCGAGCCGGGGGAGAACTGGCGCTGGTGCTTCGTGGACGACACGATCGTCTGATCTTCAGTAGCTGAACGTCGTCGCGGGCTCGTCGCCGATCCACTTCCACATCGGGATCGTGCCGTTGATCTCCGCGCCGGGGATGAGGTTCCCGGCGTCGAGTTTCTTGGCGTTGAAGCAAAGCGGACACACGTAGTAGCGCCCGCCGGCCGCCTCGTAGCGCTGGAACAGGTCGGCCAGCGGTGGGCAGCCGTCGCACGCGATGCCCGCGGCGGTGCCGTTCAGCGCCAGGCGCACGGCTTCCTTGGTCAGGAACATCAGCGTCTCGCGTCCGGTCTCGGCGGCGCCGATCGCGACGAGGAACGCGACCGTGACGGCCTCGGAGTCCTCGAGTCCGGTCGCCAGGCTGATCACTGCTTTGTTCGACATGATGTGCTCCTTGTTCGCCGGGATCACGACGTTAGGAGCGGGGAGGGCCCGTGTCGTCGGGCGTTCTCCCTACAGATCGAGCGGGTCGAGCAGTCCGTTGCGCAGTGCGAAGAGCGTGGCGGTCGAGCGGGACGACGCCCCGGTCTTGGTGTAGATCCGCTCGATGTGCGTGCCCGCGGTCTTGCGCGAGATGCCCAGCTGAGCGGCGACCTCGCCGGTCTGGGCGCCGCGGGAGATCAGGATCAGCACCTCTACCTCGCGCGGGGTGAGCCCGGCCGGGCCGGTGACCCGCCGCCGGGTGCCGTTGCCCGCGGCGGCGAGGACGGCCTCGGCCGCGTCGCCGTCGAGTGCGCCGGTCCGGATCGCGTCCCGGATCGCGCCGACGGCCTGCTTGTCCGTCAACGCCTCGCGGTGCGCCCTCGGTTCGAGCATCGCCCGGTACGCGCACGCCGCGGCCAGCACGCGTCCGGTCATCGGCACGGCCGCGCCGGACAGGCCCCGGTGGTAGCCGGTGCCGTCCATGCGCTCGTGCGCCGTCGCCGCGATCGCGCCCAGCCTGGCCAGCGCCGCCGGCCGGGCGAGGACGCGCTCGGTGTAGTACGAGCTGAGCCGCACGCGTTCCCAGTCGGTGGCCGACAGCGGCCCCGGCTGGTCCAGGATCGTCGTGGCCACCCCGTGCAGCCCGATGTCGTGCAGCAGGCCCGCCCGCCGGGTGGCGATGACGTCGCCGACGGGCAGTCCGATGGATCGGGCCGCCGCCGCGGCGAGCTCCGCGACGCCACGGGAGTGCCCGGCTCGCGACGCGCAGCGCAGGTCGGTGAAGTCGGCCAGTGCTTCGAGCGCCGTGTCCAGCTCGCTCTCCGTCAGCGGGCGGCGCCGCGGCGGCTCGGTCTCGGCGCCGGACAGCACCTCGGCGGCGTGCGCCACGAACGCGTCGACCACGTCGGGTGAGAACTGCGTGCCACGCCGTTGCTGCGCGACTTCGAGCGCGCCCCTGACGCCACCGGTCCGGTGCCGGACCTCGACGACGTCGGCCAGGTGCAGCAGCCGGACGATCAGCGCGATGTCCGCGCCGCCCACCCCGGCCGGCACCCCGCGGCCGTCCCAGCGGGTGAAGAACTGCCGCAGCGCCGCCCCGACGTCCTGGCCGAGCCCGAGCCGTTCCGCCAGGGCCGACGTCGTCGTGCAGTGCGACTGCATGCCCTGCACGACGCGCTGCCCGCCGGTCGCCAGCATCGTCGTCGCGACCCGCAGCCGGTGCCACATCGGCCCGCCGCGCCCGGCCCGGCGCAGGAAGAAGCCGAACCCCGCCGCCCCCGCCAGATCGACGTCGTAGCTGTCCGCGCGGAAGGCGATGTCGTCGCCGAACGAGGCGGCCACCTCCGGGGAGTCGGCGACACAGCCGACCCAGGCGAGCATGGAGACGTAGAACAGCGACCGCCGCTGGTCCTCCGGCAGGTCCATCCGCTCGGCGAGCCGTTCCGCGATCCGCCACGACCGGAGCACGTGCTCCATCGGCTGGCCCAGCCCGAGGTCCGTGGTCAGCGAGAACGCCGCCAGCAGCTCGGCCAGGTCGATTCCGGCGTCCCGATCGGCAAGCTCCACTCGCGAAGCTTACGAGCCGCGGCCCGGGAAGGCCTCTGCGACGCGATCTGCGTGTTTTGAGCGAGCGCTCAAACGGGCTATCCTGCGTTTTGAGCACTCGCTCAAAACAGGGGGAATCATGGTTTCACGAGTCGTCGTCGCAGGTGGGGGGATCGGCGGGCTGGCCACGGCAGTGGCTTTGCACCAGCGCGGGATCCCGGTCGTGGTGCTGGAACGCGCCCCGGAGTTCCGCGAGATCGGCGCGGGGCTGTCGCTGTGGCCGAACGCGATGCGCGCGTTGGACTCTTTGGGTCTCGCCGCGCAAGTGCGCGCGGCGGGTGCCGTGGAGACGGGTGGCGGGGTGCGCGACCGGGCCGGGCGCTGGCTGTCGCGGACGGACAACGCGGCGATCGAACGCCGCCACGGCTGGCCGCTCGTCGTGGTGCACCGGGCCGAGCTGCTCCGGATCCTGGTGTCGGCTCTGCCGGCCTCCTCGTTGCGGCCGGACAGCGAGGTGCACGCCGTCGCGCAGGACGGCTCCGGTGTCTCGGTCACGCACCGCGGCGGATCTGAGCACGCCGATCTGGTGGTGGCCGCCGACGGTCTCAACAGCATCTTGCGCCGGCAGTGGTGGCCTCGCGCGGCGGGACCGCGCTATGTGGGCTGCACCGGGTGGCGGGCCGTCACGAAGCCGTTGCCGAGGCTGGAGGTCGAGGGCGCGGTGCTGTGGGGCCGGGGCGAGCGGGCCGGCTTCACCGTGCTGCCCGGCTCGCGCTACTACGTCTTCGGCGCCGTCACGGCACCGCGCGGGGCGGCCTTCGACTTCCCGCGCCACTTCGCCGGCTGGCCGGACCCCTTGCCCGCACTGCTGGCAGCCGTCCCGGACGGCGCCGTGATCGCTCGCGACGTCCACGACCTGCCGCCGCTGCCGACCTACGTGTGCGGCCGGGTGGTGCTCCTCGGCGACGCGGCTCACGCGATGAACCCGATCCTGGGCCAGGGAGCGTGTCAGGCGCTGGAGGACGCGGTCACGCTCGCGGCGTGCCTGGATGGACCCGACGTCGACACCGCGCTGGAGCGGTACGACCGGGTGCGGCGGCCGCGCACGCAGTCGATCGTGCGCAGGTCCGCGCGGCTGGACGCGGTCGCCCAGTGGACCTGGCCGCCTGCCGTGCTGGCCCGTGACCTGGGTGCGCGACTGACTCCCGCCCGAGCGACGTTGCGGGCGATGGAGCCGGTGCTGGGCTGGACGGTGGGCTGATGCCCGACTGGACCTACCACCCGTTGCGCGGCCTCGCCGCGTCCCTGCTCGGCACCCGCCAGTCCCAGCGCGCCGCTCTGCGTGCCACCGCCGCGGTCGGCTCGTTGCCCGGCGGCGGCTGGCTCATCGCCAGGATGCTCGGCCACCAGCACCCGCCGGCGCACCTGGCCGGTTTCGTCGCGGGCGTCTCCGTGCGCACCAGGCTGGGCGCGGTGGTGCCGCCATCCGTCGCACGAGACGCCGTGCGCGCGTTGCCGCTCATCGGTGCCGGTCTGATCTGCGTGGCTCCGGTCAGCCTCGCCGACGTTCCCACGATCCGCGACGCCGCCGCACACAGGCGCGTCCCGCTGATCGTCGCCACCGACGACCCGTGCGTGGCGACCGCGCTGGCAGGGGACGTCGACGCGATCAGCTCGCCCTCAGCCGCCGTCTACGTGACCTCGCCGCGGATCGCGCCCGCAGCCGTTGCACTGGCGGACCCCGCCGTCACCGTCCTCGCCGCCCCCTCGGCCCTGGTCGAAGCAGGTCCCGGCTGGTTCGCGCGCGTCACGGAAGCCGCGACCCCGACGACCGCGCCGACGAGGTCCATCGGCTCGAACCCGCTGAAGTGGCCGGCCTGGTGGTGGGGCCTGCTGGTCGGGCTCGGCATGATCAGCGCGGGGTTCGGCGCCGCCGCCATCACGCTCGGCCCGGTCCTGCTCTGGTACGACCGCGACTTCCTCGGCACGGATCTCGGCCACCTGCACACCCTCAACCACCACCTGGTGCACTTCCTGCAACACGACCGGATCACCATGGCCGGCACGATGATCGCCATCGGCGTGCTCTACGCCGGCCTGGCCGTGGGCGGCATCAGGCGCGGCCGTCCGTGGGCTCGGGAGGTCTACCTCGTCTCGGGCTGGATCGGGTTCGCCTCGTTGCTCTACTTCCTCGGCATCGGCTTCCTGGAACCGCTGCACACGGCCGTGACCGCGGTGTTGTTCCCGATGTTCCTGCTGGCCGTGGGAAAGACCTCCGACAGTCCACAGTGGACATATCGGGAGGAAGGGCCGGAACACGAGCGGCGCAAGGCTCTTCTCGGTCAGCTCCTGATGGTGTGCACCGGAGCCGGATTGTTCATCGGTGGCGCGGTCGTGTCGGTGGTCGGCCTCACCGACGTGTTCGTGCCGAGCGACCTGGAGTTCCTCGGCACCACCGCGAACATCCTGAGCAACGCCAACCCCAGGCTGCTCCCGTTCATCGCGCACGACCGCGCGGGCTTCGGCGGCGCCCTGATGGCCGCGGCCACGGCGATCACCCTGCTGAGCGCGTGGGGCTGGCGTCGCGGCGAGGCGTGGGTGTGGTGGTCGCTGGCGCTGGCCGCGGTTTTCGGCTTCCTGCCCGCGGTCGTCGTGCACGGTGTGATCCACTACAGCGACCTCGGGCACCTCGCACCGGTGTTCGCCGGCATCGCGATCACTCTCACGGCGCTGATCCTCGCGCGCCCCTACCTGTGCGGAGGCCGGGATGGCTGACACCCGCCGGCGACTCGTCGACGGCGCCATCGAGACGATCCGGCAGCACGGCATCACGGGCACGTCGGCGCGCACCATCGCCGCCACCGCGGGCGTGAACCAGGCACTCGTCTTCTACCACTTCGGCAGCGTCCACGAGCTGCTCGAAGCCGCCTGCCTGGCCGCGACCGAGGAGAGGGTCCGGCCGTTCCTGCGCCGGCTGGACGACATCACGAGCCTGCGCGAGCTCCTCGACCTGGGCCGCACCCTGCACACCGAGGAACGCGAGGCGGGCAACGTCCGGGTGATGGCCCAGATGCTGGCCGCGGCACAGGCGGATCCCCGGCTCGCCAGGGCCACCTCCGCCGCGCTGCACCTGTGGATCGAGCCGATCGAACAGGTGCTGGCACGTCTCCTGAGCAGCTCGCCGATCGCGGATCTCGTCGACGTCGCGGGGCTGGCACGCGCGGTGTGCGCGGGGTTCGTCGGTCTGGAACTGTTCGAGGGCATCGACCCGGTGGGGGCCTCGGCCGCACTGGACGCGCTCGACCGCCTCGCCGTCCTGGTGGAGGTGGTCGACGAACTGGGGCCGGTGGCGCGCAGGGCGTTGCGCGGCAAGCTCCGCAGGACCCGATAGGTTGCCAGGGTGAGTTCTCTTGATGACGTGGCCGAGCGCGACGGCTGGCGCTGCTGGGTGTGCGACGCGCCGGTCGACCCCGGCATGTCGGTGAACGACCCGCGCGGGCCCAGCGTCGACAGCCGGACCGCCGACCGGAAGGCCAAGGTCGCCGAGCGGCTCGCGCACCGCGGGTGCAACACCCGCAAGGGCGCGGTGAAGGTCGTCATCGCCTGGCCGGACCGCCTGCACGTGGCCGAACCCGCGCCGCTGATCACCGTCGCCGACCGGCTGGAGCGCAAGGGCGGCCGCGAGCTCGTGGCCCGGTGCCCGACCAGGCAGGACGCCCAGGAGGCGGCGGACTGGCTGGTGGACCGGTTCTCCCGGCTCACCCCGGCACTGCCGGTGACCGCGGGCGTCGAGGCGGGCGGCGGCCAGTTCCTCGTCATCCTGGCCACCGGCCGCCGTTAGTCGATCCTCATGCCCGGTGGAAGGGTGCCTTCTAGTCATGGCCAGTGACAACGCCGCCAGGCTCGCGGTGCTCATCGACGCGGACAACGCCCAGGCGTCCGTCGTCGAGGGGCTGCTGGCCGAGGTCGCCAAGTACGGCACCGCCCACGTCAAGCGCGCCTACGGGGACTGGACCGGGACGAGCCTGCGCGGGTGGAAGGACCAGCTGCTCGCCCAGTCGATCCAGCCCATCCAGCAGTTCGCGTACACCAAAGGCAAGAACGCCACCGACGCGGCGATGGTGATCGACGCGATGGACCTGCTGTACTCGGACCGCTTCGACGGGTTCTGCATCGTCTCGAGCGACAGCGACTTCACCCGGCTCGCGGCGCGGCTGCGCGAGTCCGGCCTGACGGTCTACGGGTTCGGTGAACGCAAGACGCCCCAGCCGTTCGTCGCGGCGTGCGACAAGTTCATCTACATCGAGAACCTCACCTACGCCGAGGAACCGGCCGCGCTGGAGGGCGCCGCGGTCAAGCCGAAACCGGCCGCCGCCACCTCCTCTCAGCTCAAAGCCGACACCACGTTGGTCAAACAGCTGCGCAACGCCATCGACGCGGCCTCCGACGACGAGGGGTGGGCGACGCTGGCGGCGGTCGGGCACATCCTCATCAAGCAGCGCTCGGACTTCGACTCCCGCAGCTACGGCTACGCCAAGCTCAGCGAACTGCTGACCGCGACCACCCTGTTCGAGCTCGACCACCGCCGGTCGGGAGACAACAAGCAGGCGATCATCTACGCCCGCGACAAGCGACGCCGCCCCGACAAGAAGCCGTAGCCGGATCTCAGTCGCGCTCGGCTTCCACCGCTGCGAGCAGGCTGTGCAGCCCGGCCTCGTAACGCTCGACGTCCGTCGGGTCGAACCGCCAGTCCGTGATCGGCTCGCTCATCTCCACCTCTGGACTGCTCGCCTCGGCCAGCCGCAGCTCGTCCCGCACCTCGCGTGCCAGATCGCGTTCGTCGCCGGTCATGTCAGGCCTCTCTGTCCGCCGGAGCATCGGTCGTCAGTGAAGACCGGGCAGGGCCGCGTGGTGTGACAGCCGGCGAGATCGACGTCGTGGCTGTCACGCCCGGTACCATGCGGTGTCTCTTGATCCACAAGGAGAGTCGATGAGGACGTTGGTGCCGGACGACCGGCCGGTCAAGCTGGTGAACGCCGGCACGGGTCAGGTCCTGGAGGCCGGCCCTGGCGGCACCCTGGCCGACACCTTCCGGCGCTCCGCGAACGACGCCTCCCAGCAGTGGCGGTTCAGCCGGGTCGCCGGTGCCGGGCACCTGTGGGAACTGACGAACGTCGACACGCGCGTGAGCCTGACCGAGGACCTGACGCTGGCCGCCGGCGCAGTGACCGGCCGGTGGCGGGTGATCCCGGTGGCCGATCAGGAGTTCGCGATCGTCTCGGCCGCGAGCGGCCGGGCGTTGAGCAGCGCCGTCGACGACTCGTCGTACTACCACGACCCGCGGCAGCGCTGGAAGATCACGGCGGGCAACGCCGAACGCCCGACGCGCGCGGTGTTCACGCTGGTGCGCGACGAAGAGGTCTTCCTGCCGATCTGGTTGCGCTACTACAGCCGGTTCTTCGCGCCGCAGGACATCCACGTGCTCGACCACGGCGGTGCCGGCCGGTTCGCCGACGAGTACGGGTTCACCCGGATCCCGGTCGACCAGCCCGTGTTCGGCGCGGAATGGCAGCGGGACACCATCCAGCGCCATCAGCACGAGCTGCTCGACCGCTACGACGTGGTGCTGTTCGCGGACGCCGACGAGATCATCGCGCCGGAGCCCCACACCGGGGACCTGGGCGACTACCTCGACAACTTCGACCAGGACTTCGTGACCTGCCAGGGGTACGAGCTCCTGCACCTCACCGACAGCGAACCGGCGTTCGACCCCGAGCAGCCAGTGCTGGCGCAACGCGGGCACTGGTACCGCAACGAGATCTACTCGAAGTCGCTGATCGCGCGGGCTCCGTCCCTGTGGGACCTGGGTTTCCACCAGCGGCTGGACCACCGCAGGAACCCCGACCCCCTGCTCTTCCTGCTGCACCTGCACCGCATGGACTACGGGATCTGCCTGGACCGCCACAAGAACCGCGCGGCGTTCCCCCGTGCGGAGAAGGACCGCGCGCTGGGCCGGGGCTACCAGAACCGGATCACCGACCCGGACGGCTTCCGCGAGTGGTTCTACGGCGACAGCTGCGGTGGTGGCGCGATCCAGACCGAGGAGATCCCGGACCGCTGGCGCACCGTGGTCTGAGCGCCGGTCAGCCAGCCGTCGCCGGGGAGATCAGCTGCCGGTCTTGCCGCAGCTGCCTGGCCATGTTCCAGCCGAGCACACCGACGACGCGGCCGTGCGCGAGGTAGTGCGCCACGAACTTCCGTTCGGCGAGCTCGCCGTGGACGACCACCATCTCCGCCTCGGCCGGGAACACGCCGTACGCCTGGATCTTCGCGTCGAACTGGTCGGTCCAGAAGTACGGCACCGGAGCGAACGGGATTCGCGCACCGAGCAGGTTGCGGGCGACCGCCATGCCCTGCTCGGTGGCGTTCATCCGGTGTTCGACCCGCATCAGGCCGCCGAAGTGCGGGTTGAACCAGCGGGCCACGTCACCTGCCGCGTACACGCCATCGGCCGCCTGGCAGGTGGCGTCGCACACCACGCCGTCGTCCACCGGCACCCCGGATCCGGTGAGCCAGCCGGTGGCGGGCATCGCGCCGATCGCCACCAGCACGACGTCCGCGGGCAGCAGTGTCCCGTCGGTCAGCTCGACTCCCGACACCGCGCCCTCGCCGTGCAATGCGGCCACGCTGACCCCGGTGCGCAGCTGCACTCCTCTTTCTTCGTGGAGTGAGGCGATCGTGGATGCGACCCGGTCACCGAACTGGCGGACCAACGGCAGGGGCAGCGGGTCGACCAGGGTGACGTCCAGCCCGAGCAACCGTGCCGCCGCAGCCGCCTCCGTGCCGAGGAATCCCGCGCCCACAACGACTGTTGAGGCCGACCGCAGCAGATCACCGCGCAACGCCAAGGCGTCGTCGACGGTCCGCAGCACGTGCACACCGGCGAGGTCGTGGCCGAACGGCAGCTCGCGCGGCCTCGTCCCGGTGGCGATCACCAGGCCGTCGTAACCGATCTCCTCGCCGTTCGACAGCGCGACCGTGCGACGGGCGAGGTCCAGTGCGGTCGCGGCACTGCCCAGCGTCAGCCCGATGCCCTGGTCGAGGTACGCGGAATCGGGACGCAGCAACGTCCTCTCCGGCTCCCAGGCTCCCGCGAGGACCTGTTTGGACAGTGGCGGCCGGTCGTAGGGGAGCGCTTTCTCGTCGCCGACCAGGGTGATCGAGCCGGTGAAGCCCTCCCGGCGCAGCGTCTCGGCGGTGGTCACGCCGGCCGCGGAGGCACCGACGACGACCACCCGTTCGAGGTTCTCCACTACCTGTCCACCACGATCGCGAGCGCCGGGCACAGCAGTGCGGCGTGCTCGGTGGCCGCCTCCAGGTGTGCGGGCGGGTTCTCCACCAGCAGGACCACCATGCCGTCGTCGTCGCGCTGGTCGAACACGTCCGGCGCCGCGAGCACGCACTGGCCCGCGCCCACGCAGGCGTCCACGTCGATGCGGACCTTCATCGTTCGTCTCCCCACGTGACCGGCAGCGCGCGCACGCCGTAGACCAGCGCGTCGTTCTTGAACTCGATGTCCTCGAACGGAACCGCGAGCCGCAGCGTCGGGATCCGCTGGTGCAGCCGGGCGAACACCTCCTGCAGCTCGACCCTGGCCAGCTGCTGGCCGAGGCACTGGTGGACGCCGTAGCCGAACGTCAGGTGCGCGGTCGCCTCGCGCTTCAGGTCGATGCGATCGGGGTCGGGGAACACCGACTCGTCGCGGTTGCCTGCCGACAACGCGGCCACGAGCCACTCGCCGGCCTCGATCGTCTCGTCGCCGATCGTCAGGTCGCCGGTCGCCTGCCGCAGCACGCCGAACTGCACGATCGACAGGTAGCGGAGCATCTCGTCGACGGCGGTGCCCGCGAGCTCCGGGTCCGCCCGCAGCGCGTCGAGCTGGTCGGGCTGCCGCAGCAGGGCGAGCGTGCTGAGCCCGATCATGTTCGCGGTGGTCTCGTGCCCGGCGATCAGCAGCGTGATGCCGAGGGTCACCAGCTCCTCGACGGACAGTTCCTGGCCGCTCTCCCCGGCCCGCACGATCAACCTGCCCAGCAGGTCGTCGGTCGGCGCCACCATCTTGGTCAGCACGAGCTGGGTCATGAACCCGACCACCTCGAGGTTGGCCTGCTCCAGCGCCGCGGGGTCGCTGTTCGTGCCGACGAGCACGGCGGTCTGCTCCTGGAACCGGTCGCGGTCGGCGTAGTCGACGCCCAGCAGCTCGCAGATGACCAGCGACGGGATCGGCAGCGCGAAGTCCGCGACCAGGTCGACGGGTCCGGTCCGCGCCAGCAACGCGTCGAGGTGGTCGTCGACCAGGCCCTGGATGTAGGGCCGCATCGCCTGGATCCGCTTGACGGTGAACTCCGGCGTGAGCAGGCGCCGCAGCCGGGCGTGGCCGGGCCCGTCCATGTTCAGCAGGCTGCCGGGCGCCACCGGCCGGTCGAGCACGCCGCCCGCCACCACGTGCGTGGACGGAGCGGCGTGGGAGCTGAGGTTGGGATCGGCCAGCATCGCGCGCACGTCGGCGTACCGGCTGACCACGCGGGCCTCGACGCCGACGGGACAGGTCAGCGCCGCCGTGCCCTCCTGCGCGCGCAGCTCGGCGTACTCGGCGGGCGGGTCGAACGGGCAGCGGGCGTCCCGAGCGGTGGGGAAGGCGGCCAGCTCGGACACGGTCTCGGTCATCGTCCGCTCCAATTTATGGCAGTAACTGTCACATGACTGAGACTGCCAGATGGCATTGCGTGCCGCAACGGGTGCCACCTGGCAGCCACTGCCATGTGGCAGTGCTACGGTTCGGGGTCCGGCAGGGGAGGTGTGGCGCCATGGGCTTGCGCGAGACGAAGATGGAACGCACCAGGCGGTTCATCGCCGAGACGGCGTTCGACCTGTTCGTGGCGCAGGGCTACGACGCCACCACGATCGAGCAGATCGCCGCCGCGGCCGAGGTCGGCCCGCGCACGGTGTACCGCTACTACGCCACCAAAGAAGCGCTGGTCATCAGCTTCGTGGAGAACGGCCTGAACGCGGCGATGACGGCGTTCGAGGCACAGCCGGACGACACGCCGTTGCCCGAAGCGCTCTACGCGGTCATGGCCAGCGTGGAACAGACGATCACGTCGAACCCGGCGCGCCTGCTCGCCCTGTACGAGATCTTCGACCGCACCACGAGCCTGCGTGCCGGTCTCGCCGACCTGGACTGGTCCTGGCGCCGCCGGCTGGCCCAGGAGATCCTGCGCAGGTCGGGTGAGGCGGGAGACGCCATGTTCGCCACCCTGACCGCGGCGAGCACCATGAACGCGGTCGAGGTCATCGTGCACACGTGGGCCGCGAACGGCAACGACGTCGAGGTCGCGGACATCACCCGCGAGACGCTGAAGCTTTTGCGCACCAAGGCGATCCCGGTCCCCACGCCCGCCGGTGGGGCAGCACGGCAGTAGCTCTCACCGCGCGACAGCGCTAGCCACCGACGTGCACGTGGGCCGCCCACCGGGTCGGCACGGCCGGATAGGCGTCTCGCATGCGCCGCAACGTCTCGTTGAGCGCGAACGCCGCCGCGCTCGTGTCGGCCGGCCGGGTGCCGGCCGCGGTCAGTGTCGAGTAGACGGCGGAGGCGGTCTCGGCGCTGTCGGCGGTGTGCCACAACGTGCCGATGACGCTGCGGAAGCCCGCGAGATGGAATGCCGACGCGAGGTTCAGCGGTTCGTCGACCAACGCGGGATCGGGGCCGGCGGTGTCGCACGCGGACAGGAAGGCCAGTTGTGCCTGAGTGATCCGCAGGTCGCGCACGAATATCGGCACGAACATGCCGTTGCCCTCGGACAGCACCAAGCCGCCCTGGCCGGGGTGCTTGGCGGAGCTGACCGCCCGGCCGTGGCAGGCGAAGTGGGCGATCGTGTGCTCGTGCAGACCGTCCTTGATGGCCTGGGCGGACGCGGCGGAGTCCAGCAGGACCGTCGAGCCGGGCAGCAACCCGGCCACCAACTCGGCCTCGGCGCGCGCGTTCGGGAGCGCGGGCACACCATCGCCGACGCCGACCACCAGCGCGGTGGGACGTGAGCGGCCGGGCCAGGGCGTGGACACCGTGTCCGCCAACGCGGTCAGCGAGGGCGTGTAGGACGAGACGACGCGGTCGAACACGCTGACACCGGCACGATGATGGCCCGCCGCGTGCAACGGCAGCTGCGCGGCGATGCCGACCGGGCACCACCACAGCCGTGCCGCCGCGACCCGTTCCAGCACCGGACCCGCCGTGGTGTCCCACAGCCACTCCAGCACGGCGTGCACGTCCAGCTGGGCCTGTTCACGCCGGTCGAACGAGCACGCCGGGTCCTTCACGTCGGCCAGCGCCGCGCGGAGCTTGCGCACCTGGCCACGCGCGGCGGTCTCGGTCATCCGCAACGGCACGGCGAACACGGGGTCCCGCTGGTCGGCGGGGATCACGAGCGCCGGGCCCGCCGCGCTGACGACGAGCGCGGTGTGCCCGTTCAGCCGCGTGCGCAACTCTTCGAGCGTCGAAGGCGCGAGCAGGTCCTCGAATCCGGGCAGGGACCGGATCTGGCTCAGCAACTGGTCCCGTTGGGCCGCGAGCTGCCGGATCTCCTCGACGGCCTGCGGACGTGGATCCCACCTGCGGCTGGAGGTCTGGTCGCGGAAGCTCACCTCGACGTGGAACTCGGCGATGTCGACGTGCGAGTCCGCGGAGCCCAGCTTCTGCTCGACATCGGCGAGCTTCTCGGCGTACCGCGGCGCCACCTCGCGCAACCGGGCCCAGCCGCGGCGGATGCCCCAGGCGTCACCGAACAGCACACCGCGGCACTGGTCGACCAGCTCCACCGCGCGACCGAGCTGACCCGACCGCACGCCCGCGTCCACCACCCGGTCGGCGAGGCCGTCGAGCTGCCGCACGGCCGCCATCCTGCGGTCGCGCGGCAATGCCCGGCTGACCGACGCGGGGATGGCGGCGATCACGCGTTCCTGGGCGGCCAGCCAGGTCGCCGGGTCCGCCTCGGCGAGCATGGCGGCCTGTGCGTGTTCGGACTGCATGCGGAACTCTCCGCTCGCGGGGTGCGCGCCGACCGCCCGGTAGTACGTGATCGCGAGTTGCCGCAGCTCGTCGGCACGCGGCCCGCCGAACTTGGCCAGCTCACGGGCCGAACGCGCGAGTGCGAACGCCCGGAGCGGCCACCAGTGGTGATCCTGCGGCGTCTCGGCCACGGCTTTCTGGGCCAGCTCAAGCGAGTCGTCGAGCGCGTCCAGGTCGCCGCACTGCTGGTAGCGGTAGTAGAGCAGGTCGGCGATCGTGCTCTCGATGCGGGGGACATCGGGGTGTTGCGGCCCCACGAGCGCGAGTGCGGCGCGAAAGGCGCGTTCGGCTTCACGGAACGGTTCCGCGTCCGTCGCTTGGGTGCCGACCGCCTGGACCTGTACGGCGGTGGCGTAGTTGTAGAGCATCCCGATCCGGCGCACGTCGTCCGCCGCAATCGTCGCCACGGCCCGCGCGCCCGCGTTGACGGCCTTGGCGAACATGGCGTGATCCCCGGTCTTCGCCGCGACTTTCTGAACCGTCGTCGACAGCGTCGTCCAGCGCAACGGCAGGTTCGTGTCGTCGGCCGGGGTCGCCGCGATGGCCTCGTCCAGGATGGTGATCGCTTCTTGACCGGCAGCGGGGTTACCGCCGAGATCGAACTGCGTGATCAGGGCGGACGCCAGCGACGTGAGCCGCAACGGACGTTCGTAGGCGTCGGTCACCGGCAGCTCGAGCGCGGTGCGGGCCGCGTCGACACCCAGCCGGGCCTCGTAGGCGGAACCGGTGCGGGCCGCGGCGACGGTGGCGGAGTGGGAGAAGGCCTTCAGCAGCCTGGCCCGGCCCAGCTCGTCCGGTGACGTCGTGACCAGCGCCTCGATGGCCGCGTCGTAGGCGAACGTCGCGGCGTCGGTGTCACCTGCGATCTCCCACAGGTCCATGTTCGCGTGGTACAGGTCGAGCAGGGCCTCGGCTCTGCCCTCGTGGTCGAGCGGCAGCCCGACCGCGAGGATCCACGCCTGGTCACGCCTCCCGACGAGCACCTCGTCGGTGACCTGCCGCAGCTTCAGGTCCGCGACGAGGTCGTGCTGGGCCCGCAGAACCTGGGGATCGCGGTGGCACGTCAGGAGAAACCGCGCCACCGGCGCGCCGACCTGGTGGCCGACCTCCTGCTCGACCTGGGCGAGCACGGGCAGCGTGTTGACGTTGCCGAAGTCCCGTTCCAGCGCGTCGGCGAGATCGCGGCAGGTGGCCAGCGCGCCGCACAGGTGGATGGCCGGCCCGCCGTTCGCGTAGAGGTCGTACTGGTACTGGGCGAGCTCGAGCAGGATGTCGCGCCACACCGGGCGTTCGCGCAACGCCAGCCGGGCGGCCTCGCGGTAGTCGGCGAGCACCTCACCCGGCCGCCGTCCCGCGTTGATCAGGGTGCGGGCCCGGTCGAGGTGCCTGCGGGCGCGTTGCGGATCGTCCCGCGGGGTGTGCTGGAGAACCCAGTTCATCCCGTTGACCGCGACGTCGCGGTAGGTGGTCGTGCCGTCGAGTTCGTCGAGCATCAGCAGGAACTTGGCGTGGTCGGCGGTCATCGCGGCCTTCATCCGCTCGTCGCCGACCGCGTCCATCAACGTCGTGTACGCGTTCGCGAGGAACGTCAGCGAGTCGCTGTCCTGGTAGTCGAGGAACTCCTCGTACGCCTCGTTCACCGCGGCGTACCCCAGCATCACGATGGAGGGTGCCGCGGCGTCCGGCAAGCTCGTCGACGCGCTCGCCACGGGTGACAAGGTCGACGCGAACGACCAGCCCTTCGAGGCGAACTTC
>NZ_JBEXPJ010000192.1:0-16068 GCF_040611995.1 Lentzea sp. NPDC006480 | reverse complement strand
GAGAAAGCCACCACCGCGGCGGTGAAGGGCGGGAACTTCAGGCCTATCTGGGCGAGGATCTTGACGACGACCTCGGTGTCGACCACGACCTCTTGCTGGTCCGCGTTCTCGTACCGAGTGGCAACGCCCCAGGCGTCCGCCAGCCGCGCCACCGACTCCTCCACAACTACAAGCTATGTCACAGCTCGAAGCTTATTACCAGAGCAAATGGTCCCTGGTCACCCGAAGGGTGCAGGCCGGTCGAGACACCCACCCAGAGTGCATTTGATTAAACATCCGATGCTTCACCGGGAATGGCCACGACAGCCTCGACCTCGACCAGGAAATCGGGCCCGAACAACGCCGCGACCTGAACCAGCGTGCTCGCCGGGTTGGGCAGTTCGCCCAGCGCGGGCCGCAGAATCTCGTCGCGGACATCACGAATGGTCTGAACCTCCGACGCATCAAGCACATACCAGGTGAACTTGATGACATCCGACCAGTCCGCGCCGAGGTTTCTGATGACGTGATGAAGATTGCCCAACGCCTGCCGCGTCTGGGCGCCCAGGTCGTCCACCCCGACGACGCATCCCTGACGGTCGACCGCGACCTGGCCGGAGACGAAGGCGAGCTTCCCGGTGACCGCCACCGCGTGCGCGTAACCGGGCGTCGTCGGCAGCGCGGGCAGTTCGGTCAAACGCTCTTCGGCGGGCATGGCCTCACAGTACTTTCCCGGACATGCGCACTGCTCTGCGCGAGGCGGCCGCCGACGGCACGCGGGAGAACGGCAGGCTCGTCGAGGGCACCCGCGTGGAGATCATCGAGACGTGTTGCCGACCGGGCCGCTGGAGTTGCGCACGACCAGCCGCACCAGGTGGTCCGCCGGCTCGATCTCCCCGCCCCGGATCAGCGTGAACAGGTCCGCGACCGCCCGCTCCCCCTGCTCCTTCGCCGCACCCTCGACCGCGGTCAGCCCGACCACGCGGGTGAGTTCCTGCCCGTCCAGCGACACGATCGACACCTCGTCCGGCACCACGCGCCCGTCCCGTTGCACGCGCAGGTAGATGCCCAGCGCGGCGGCACCGTTCGAGCTGATCACGGCGGTCGGCATGCGTTCGCCGTCCAGCAGCACGTCGACGACCTGCTCGCCGCCGTCGACCGTCGGCGAGCACCAGACCGTCCACTCCGGACGGACCTCCAGGCCGGCGGCGAGCAGGATCTCGTCGTACGACTCGTCGACCCCGTCGGACAGCACCAGCGCCACGTCGCGATGCCCCAAGGACACCAGATGCGCGACGGCGGTCTCCAGCGCGTGGCGGAGATCCGTGTCGTCCACCGTGATGTGCGGGACCTCAAGCGACGAAAGCGCCGCCTGTTCGGGCTCTGTCAACGACATGGACAGCAGAAGCACTCCGTCCACCCGGCGCCCCAGCGGCAGCTCGTCGAAGAACTTCGCCCGCGACCCGACATCCCCGAGCACGTAGAGCAGCACGTCGTACCCGGCCTGCCGCAGCGCGCCCTCCGCACCGGCCAGCACCGGGCTGACCTCGGACGTCAGCACCGCGATCGCATAACGACGGCCACCGGCCAGCGAGGACGCGTCGCGCGCGATGGCGTACTTCATCCGCCGCGCGATCTCGCTCACGTGCTGCCTGGTCGCCTCGGACACGCCCGGTTCGCCGCGCAGGGCCCGCGATACGGTCGCAGCGGACACCCCTGCAGCCCTGGCCACATCGGACATGCTGGTCACGGCTCCGAGCGTATTGGAGATCCATGAAGCCCGGCGACCTCGCCCCCGACTTCACCCTGCCCGACCAGGACGGCGCCGACCGCAAGCTGTCCGAACTGCTGGAGAACGGCCCGGTCGTGCTCTTCTTCTACCCCGCGGCGATGACGGCCGGCTGCACCGCGCAGAGCTGCCACTTCCGCGACCTCGCCGCCGAGTTCACCGCGGCGGGAGCCCAGCGGGTCGGGATCTCGACGGACGACGTCGCGAAGCAGAAGCAGTTCGCGGAGCTGAACAACTTCGACTACCCGCTGCTGTCCGACGTCGACGGCGAGGTCGCGGAGCAGTTCGGGGTGAAGCGGCGGTTCGGGCCGATCCCGGTCAAGCGGCACACGTTCGTCATCGACACGGACCGCGAGGTCGTCGAGGTGATCAAGAGCGAGTTCTCGATGAACGCCCACGCGGACAAGGCGCTGGCGGCCCTCCAGAAGCTGGTCACCGATCGGTGATCGTCAGCACGCCGTAGGGCCCGGAAGCCTTGCCCTCGCGGACGGTCTTGCCGTCGACCGTGTACTTGCCGTGCACCTCGGCGCCGTCCGCACCGGCCACGACGACAAGCATCACGGACTCCGCCGCCGCGTCGGCCGGCACCTCGACGGTCTTCGTCCACGGCAGCGGCACGCTCGCCTGGTTGAACACGGTCGCGCCGACGGTCGCGGTGATGTTGAAGGCCGTGCCGGTCCCGGCCACCTCGAACACCACGACACGAGTGGCCGGCACCGGTGGCTCCGGCGCGACCGTGGTGGTCTCCACGGGGTCGAAGGTGCGCCGCAGCTGGTCCTCGACGTGCCTGCCGAACGTGAGCACGCCGCCGACCAGCAGCACCACGACCAGCAACATCACCCACGGCCACTTCGGCGACCTGGGCGGCTCGTGCAACGGCGGTGCGATGCCGTACTCGACCGGTTCATGCGACATGAAGACCCCCTCACCAGGGAGTTCGACCTCGCACCGCCCGTTGTTACCGGACTGCGGTGATCAACGTCCGCGCCCTCTCCAGGTACTCGTCGACGCTCCGCGCGGTCAGCTGGAAGTCGACGAACACCTCGTCCACGACACCCTCGACGCTCCGCACGTAGTCCACGAGTTCACCGGGGACGGGCAGGTTGATCCGCAACGGGAACCGCAGCCCGTCGGGATCCCGGCCGAACTCCGCGGCCTGCTGCCTGATCGACGCGATCGTGGCCTGAAGCATCGGCAGCGGCAGGCCGACGGCGAGCCAGCCGTCCGCCCGCCGCGCGATCCGGGTGAAGGCGGCAGGCACCAGCCCGGCGAGCAGTACCGGCGGGCGTGGGCGTTGCACGGGCTTGGCCTTCACCAGCGACTCCGGCACCGTCCACAACGGACCTTCATGCGCCACCACATCGCCGGCCCAGAACGCGTCGAGCACGTCCAGCGTCTCGTCGAGCCGCGCACCACGGCCCTCCCACGGCACCCCTACCGCCTGGTACTCGTCGCGCGACCACCCGGCTCCGATGCCGAGGTCGATCCGGCCGCCGCTGACCTGGTCCAGCGTCGTCACCGTGCGGGCGAGCAGCGCGGGCGGCTGCCACAGCGCGTTCACCGTGCTCGTGCCCAGCCGCACCCGTGACGTCGCGACCGCCACCGCCGCGAGCAGCGTCAGGGGATCGAGGAAGCTCTCGTAGGCGGACGGGATGACGCCGTCCCTGCTGACGTAGCGGTCGCGCGGGGCGACCGGGAGCAGCAGCCGGTCCCCCACCCACAGGCTGTCGAAGCCCATGCCCTCCGCCTCGACGGCGACCCGCAGCGCGGCGGCCGGGTCGGCGAAGACGCCGTACTGGGGCAGGGCGAGACCGAGTTTCATGGCTCAAAGCCAACCTCACACCCCTTTCTCCCGTCTTAATTCGCAGGTCAGCCACCGTGGACGCGCTCACATGGGAAACTGCCCGCCATGCGTTTCCAGCTGCTCGGTCCGGTCGAGGTGTCCGGCGACGACGGCCGGCCCGTCGCGCTGCCGGGTGCCCGCGCCAGGGCGATCCTCGCGATGCTGTTGATCTCCAGGCCGAACGTCGTCACCGCGAGCAGGCTGTTCGAGACCGGCCACACCGCGAAGGACCCGGTGAACGCGCTGCACGTGCAGATCGCGAAGCTCCGTGCCGCACTGCCGGAACCACGGCTCATCTCGGAACAGGGCGGCTACCGGCTGATCACCAAGCCGGGTGAGGTCGACGTCGACGTGTTCGCGGAAGCCTGTGCGAAAGGCGGAGCCGGGCTCCGGGAAGCGCTCGACACCTGGCGCGACCCGGTCGACTACGAGTTCGCCGCGGCCTGGCGGGCGGAACTGGAAGAACTCCGCCTCACCGCACTGGAGACCGTGCTCGAGGCCGAGATCGAGCAGGGCCCGCAGCCGATCCCCGAACTGACCGGGCTCGTCGCCCAGCACCCGCTGCGAGAACGTCTGGCCGAGCTGTTGATGCGCGCGCTGCACGCCGCCGGCCGGAAACCCGAAGCCCTCGTCGTGTTCAGCGAACTGCGCGAACGTCTGGCGGACGAACTGGGCGCCGACCCGTCACCCGAGATCGCCGCGCTGCACCTGGAGCTGCTGCGCGACGAGCCCGCGAAAGGCAACCTGCCACACCCGATCGGCAAGCTGACCGGCCGCGACACCGAGCTCACCGACCTGCGCCGGCTCCTGGCGGAACACCGGCTCGTGACCGTCACGGGCCCTGGTGGCGTCGGCAAGACCCGCACCGCCCGCGAACTGGGCCACCGCCTGCGCGACGGGTACCGCGACGGCGCCTGGATGATCGAGCTGGCCTCGCTGACCAGGGACGGCAGCGTGCTGGACGCGGTGGCGGCGACAGTGCTGCCGGACGAGGGTCGGGCGTCCCGTGACCGGTTGCTGTCGTGGCTGCGCGAGCGGGAAGCGTTGCTGGTGCTGGACAACTGCGAGCACGTCGTCGACGACGCCGCGGAGGCCGTGAGCCTGCTGCTGGGCCGCTGCCCGCGCCTGACCGTGCTCGCGACCAGTCGCGAACCGCTGTCGATCGAGGGCGAACACCGGTTCCCGCTGGCCCCGCTCGCGCTCCCCGACGCCATGCGGTTGTTCCGCGACCGCGCGCCCACCATCCGCGGCGACGACACCGCGCTGGCCCAGCTCTGCACGCGACTGGACGGCCTGCCGCTGGCACTCGAACTCGCCGCCGCGGGCACCCGGTTGTTCTCGCTCGGCGAGATCGAGTCCAGGCTGGACGGCCTGGCGAACAGCGCGCGCCACGCTCCCGCGCGCCACCACTCGCTGCGGTCGGTGCTGGACTGGAGCCACGACCTGCTGCCCGCCGCCGAACGCCGTGTCTTCGCAGGCCTTTCGGTGTTCCGCGACGGCTGCACGTTCACCGACGCGGAACGGGTGTGCGGCGCCGACGCGGCAGTGCTCGCCCGGCTGGTCGACAAGTCGCTGGTCGTGCCGGGCCGGGACGGCAGGTTCCGGCTGCTGGAAACCGTCCGCGTCTACGCCGAGTCGACCGCCGACACCACCGAGTTCCGCTCGCGCCACGCCGACGTGCTGCTGGCGTTCGCGCACGAGGTCTACGCCGGACTCAGCTCGACCAGGAAGGACGAGCTGCTCACCCGGTTCCTGGCCGAACTGCCGAACCTGCGCGCCGTGACGACGTGGCTGCTCGACACCAGGGACACTCCTCGCGCGCTCGCCCTGCACGGCGTGCTGGGCTACTTCTGGTACGTCAGCGGCCGTGAAGCCGAGGGCGTGCAGTGGCTGGGCCGCGCGCTCGCCGCCTTCGACGCGGCCCCACGGCCTGACTGCGACGGACCTCTCTCGCTGGCCCTCTCCTGGTACAGCTACCTCGGCTGGATGTCCGGGACGCTCGCCGATCCCTGGCAACCGGCCTCCCGCGTCCGGTCGCTGTACCGCACCACGTCCGTGCCGCAGGAGGTGCGGATCGCCCTGGTTGCGGTTGCCGTCGTGGCCGTCCACCTGCGCCCGGACGAGGCCAGGACCTGCCTTGAGGAGACCGAGCAGGCGCTGGCCGGCATCGACCACCCGTGGCTGCGGGCGATGCTCGACGCCGTCCGCTCCGACCTGCACCGCCGCGCCGGTGACCTGGAGGCGGCGGTGCGGGCCGCGACCGCGAACCTGCGCTACTTCGAGGGCATCGGCGACACGTTCGGCGTCGTCTACTCCGAACTGCGGCTGGGCGACGCCGAGGAACACGCCGGCCATCGCTCCCGCGCCCGCGAGAGGTGGACCCGCGCCCGCGATGCCGCTGGAGCAGGCCACTCCCCGATCAAGCGCGGCTACGCGGAGCTGCGCCTGGCCTACCTCGACCCCTCGGCCGCGGACCTCGCCGGACTCCGCGCCACCGCGCGCGAACTCGGCGCACACGACCTGGCCGCGGCGGCCACGAACCTGCTGGGCCTCGCGCACCTCGAACGAGGTGAGGCGGAAGCGGCGGCCGCGTGCTACCGGGAGACCGCGGCCGAGGCCCGTGCGTTGCCGGTGCGGACCGCCGTCGCGGCCGCGCACCTCGGGCGGGCCGGGGACGTGGCACGAGCGGTGCAGCGGATCACCGACCCGCTGCACCTCGCGGCCCTGCGGGTGGTGCTGCGGGACTTGGCCGGCATGGAGGAGATTCGGCGGACGCTGCCGGATCAGCTGAGCTGCACGCCCCTCGCAGCCCTGGTCTGAGCCGGCGGATCAGCAGGCTCGCGCACCCACCCTCGGCCCGAGCGAGCCCGATCAGGTGCCCGCCCCCTTCCCCACGCCCTCCCGCACCAGCCTCTCGACGTACCCGGCGCTCAACACCCCGGCGTCGTGCCGCCGGTACTCCTGCGCCAACATCTCCGCCCGAGCCCGATATCCCCCACCGGCCAACACCTTCCGCACGGCAGCCAGCACCGCCTTCTCCGACGGCGTGGACGTCCGCAGGTTCAGCCCCGCCCCGGACCGCTCCACCCGAGCGGCGACCTCCGGCTTGTCCTCGGTCATCCCCGCCACCACCAGCGGCACCCCCTGAGCCAACGCCAGCTGCACCCCGCCGAACCCACCGTTGGTCACCATCGCGGAAACCAGCGGCAGCAGCTGGTCGTACGGCAGGAACGGCGCAGCGAAAGCGTTGCCCGGCAACGTCCCCACGTCGTGCGAACCGACACTCGCCACGACGGTCACGTCCTCGTCGGCCAAAGCCCGGATCGTCGGCAGCACCAGTTGCCCGAGATCCATGTCGGCCACCGTGCCCTGCGTGACGTGCACGATCGGCCGGCCAGCACGCAGCATCCGGTCCCACCACGCAGGCAGCTCCACGTCCGGCGCCGGATCCACCAGCGCCCCGACGTACTTCACCTGAGCCGGCAGGTGAGCCCGCGGATGCTCCAGCCCCGCGACGCCGTTCTGCAGGTGCAGATGCGGCGACACGCTCGCCAGCCCGCGCTCCCCGGCAGGCAGCCCGAGCGTCGACAGGATCCGGTCCCGGTGCTCGAACACCGGCTTGAACACCACGTTGTCCAGCAGCCCGCGCACCGCCGCGTACGACAGCCGCGCCGCCAAACCCGACCGGTACCTCATTCCCGGCCCGAACGGCGGCACGTCGGCGGCGGGGAGCATCATCGGCGTGACGCCGACCGAAACCGCGCGCGGCCCGCCGAGCTGTTCGAGCACGGGAGCGCCGACGTACGCGGTGTCGTGCAGCACGAGATCGGCCGGCCGCTGGGTCAGCAGCCGGCGGAGATCGGAGACCTGGGCGGGGATGGGGTCGAGGAACACCGCGCGCATGTCGTAGCGCAGCTTGGCGACGCCCTTGAGCTTGGTGCGCTCGGGGAACAGCGTGTCGACGTTGCGGCCCATGTGGTCGATCGACGGGTCCATCGCCACGAACTCCGCACCCGTCGCGGTGATGCGGTCCTCGAACACCCGGCCCGTGCACCAGCGCACGCGGTGGCCGTGGTCGATGAGAGCGCGGGCGATGGGCAACAGCGGTACGACGTGACCGGGCACGGGCATGGTGGCGAACAACAGGTCCATGCCCGCACTAGATCAAGCGGACCTTTCCCCGCCCTTTCCGTCGCCGGAAAGGCCGGCCAGCACGAAGTCCGCGATCTCCCCGGCCAGCACCAGCGGCGGTTTCGGACCGTCCGGCCGGTACCACATGGGCAGCTGGTTCACGACGCCCACCGCGATCCGCACCACCGTGTCCGCGGGCACCGACGAGCTGAAGGAGCCGTCCGCCTGCCCCTTCTCGATCACCGCGAGGAACGTCTCGTGGTACCGGCGGCGCTCGGCCCTGAACTCGGTCATCCGGTCCTCGCCGAGCCGGTGCAGCTCCCGCACGAACACCGCGGTCTCGTCGACCCGCTCGGCCGTCGAGACCACCAGCGAGCACAGGATCTCCCGGACCGTCTCGGCGGACGACAGCCCAAGACCGACGATCCGGTCCAGGTCGGCCGACTGGGAGGTGATCAGCAGCCGGTAGATCTCGAAGAGCAGGTCGTCCTTGGCGCGGAAGTAGTGGTACAGCGCGCCTTTGGTCACCTCCGCGGCCGTGACGATCTCCTGCACCGAGGTCGCGTCGTAGCCCTGCGACGCGAACAGGCGCACGGCCGCGTCGATGATCTTCTGCTCGGTCGGGCCGGGCATCGTCAGGCCCGGGGTGCCAGCGCGCGTACCTGCTCGACCTGGTCGCCACCGGTCGGGAGCAGCGCGATGATCGGGGTGTCGACGCCCGCGGCCTGGTACTCGGCGACGCGTGCCCGGCACCGGTCCAGCGAACCGTGCACGACCAGCGCGTCCACGACCTCGTCCGGGATGGACTTCGACGCGGCCTTGCGGTCACCGGCGGCCCACGCCTCGTGCATCGGCCGCAGCACCTCGCCGCGGCCCAGCCAGTCGTGGAACGCCGCGTAGGCGGGCACGGTCAGGTACGTGCTGATCAGCATGCGTCCCAGAGCGCGCGCGGCATCGGCGTCCTCGGTCGGGCAGACGAAGATCCGGGCGGCCAGTTCGGCGGCACCGAGCTCCTGCCGGACCTGCGCCACGTCCTCGGCGGCCAGCCAGTTCGTGATGGCACCGTCGGCTTCCCGGCCGGCGAGACGCAGCATGTTCGGCCGCAGCGCGGCCAGCATGATCGGCACCTTCTCGGCCGGCGGGCGCTCCAGCTTGAAGCCCGAGACCTTGAACGTGTCGTACTCGGCGGTGACCTTCTCCCCCGCCAGCGCCGCCTTCAGGAAGCGCAGCGTGTCGCGGGTCCGCTTGAACGGCTCCTCGAACGGGATCGCGTTCCAGCGCTGCACGATCGCGGGCGAGGACGAGCCGATGCCCAGCACGAACCGGCCCCCTGTCACCTCGGCCATCGTCGCCGCGGTCATCGCCAGCGTCGCGGGCCCGCGGGTGTAGACGGGCGCGATCGCCGGGCCGAAGCGCAGCTCGGAGGACCACTGCGCGGCGAGCGCGAGCGGCGTGAACGCGTCCGTGCCGGTCGTCTCGGCCGACCACACGTCCGTGTAGCCGAGTCCCGCGAGCTCGGACACCAGCGCGCGGTGCTCCAGCACCGGCACGCCGATCAGCGGCAGCGTGATTCCCCAACGAGCCATGAACAGCCTCCAAGTCAGCGACTTGGAGCCCACCCTACCGACCGGTCGGTATGCCTACAACTTCCTGGCGAAAGTGAGCCCGTCCGCGATCGGCACCAGCACGGACTCCACCCGCGGGTCACGCCGCACGAACTGGTTGAACGCGTCGATCGCGGCGGCGTTGCCCTCTGGCTGCTCAGAGGCGGCCTCGCCGTAGTAGAGCGTGTTGTCCGCGAGCAGCAGGCCGCCCTGACGCACGCGCGGCACCAGCAGCTCCCAGTAATGCACGTAGCCGACCTTGTCCGCGTCGATGAACACCAGGTCGATGACCGGCTCCTCGGGCAGCTCGGCCAGCGTCTGCGCGGCCGCTCCGAGGCGCAGGTCGATCTTGTCGCGCACGCCCGCGGCCGCCCACGCCTCCTCGGCGATCGTGGTCCACTCGACCGAGATGTCGCAGGTGATGATCTTGCCGTGCGGGGGAAGCGCCTGCGCGAACGCGAGCGTGGAGTACCCGGTGTACGTGCCGACCTCGACGATCGTCTGCGCGCCGGTGAGCTTGACCAGCAGGGACAGCAGGACGGCCTGCTCGTGCGGGATCTGCATCTCCGCCGAGTCGCCGAGCTCCAGCGTCCTCGCGATCAGCTTCTCCTGCACCGCGGTGGGCTGGCCTGCCTGCTTGCGCACGTACTGGTAGATCTGCGGGGTCATGACCACGGTCTTGAAGTCGTTCACGCGCGGCCTTCCTTCATAGTCGAGTGGCGAACGCCTTGAGTGTGTCGCTGACGATGACGCTGTACTCAGGCCGCAGCGGGTGTTTCGCGAGATCGTGGCCGATTGCGGACAGCACGGCGGCGCGGTGCGCGCGGTAGCGGCTCACGCACACGTTCTCCCGGCTGACGAGGAAGAACTCGTCGAACCGGGCGCGCTCGGCGTCGGTGGTGGGCACGCGCGTACGCCCCGACTCGCGCAGCAGCGAGTTGCCGCCGGGCACGAGTCTGCGCATGACCTCCATGTGTGCCAACAGGTTCGCCTTGCTCGCGGTGGAAACGGGTGCGGCCGCCACGGGCCCCAGTGCGGTACGGGCCCGGCGCAGCAGACCGGGCAGCGGCTCGTAGTCACGAGCCCACCGCCCGCTGAACGCCGGGTCGAACGCCATCATCATCGGCCGGATGACGTCCTCGTACACCTCACGGGAACAACTGCCCGAATAGGCAAGCATGACCGAGTACGCGTCATATCCAAGCGCAGTGAGGCGGACTAGTTGCGAATCAGGCTCGCGTATCAACCGATCGAGTGAAGCCGAAAGAAACCTCCAGACGAGAAATGCGCCGTGATGTCCGAGAAACCACCGGTGGACGGCGCGCTCGACCGGATCGTCAGGCGTGCCGATGTCGATTGGAATCTGATAGCAGCCGTTCGCGCACGGAATCAGTTCCGCACCCGGCATCGGCATGCGCAGCACGGGCAGGTCGACCCAGGTGTGACCCCAGGCGGGCAGGCAGACCGGGGCGCTCATCGCCCATCCTCCACTTCGGACACGATCACGTCGAGGAGGTCGGCAGTGCTGCTCAGTGCCGCGTCAAGTGGCCGATCTTCCACGATCGGCGGCACTTCCCGCGCGATCCGGTCGAACACCTCCGCGAGCTTCGGGGCCTGTGGCCTGCGCGCACCGACGTGCACGGCCTGGCGCAGCCCGATCGCGAGCCCGGCGTGCAGGTAGCGCAGCAGTCCGGCCTGGTCGAGGGCGGTGAACGCGGCCTGGGTGCCGAACGGGACGACGTCCTGGTTGTGCAGGTTCGTCGGCAGGCTCTGCACCGAGGCCGGCATGGCGGCGCGGCGCATCGCGGCCACCGTCGCCGTCGTGCACAGCTGGACGCCTTGCAGCGCGTGGTGTTTCCCGGGCTGCGGACTGAGCATCGGCGGCAATCCGTTGGTGCGATGGGGATCCACCAGGAGGTCCAGCTGGCGTTCGGCCAGGTTGCCCAGCTGGGTGAGCGCGACGTTGAGCTGGTCGGCCGCGAAGGCGCTGGGCTGACCGAAGAAGTTGCCGCCGTGCACGACTTCTCCGGTCTCCGGGAAGAACAACGGGTTGTCGCTCACGCCGTTGAGGTCGCGCCGCACGACCACGTCCGCGTGCCGCACGCTCGTGCCGGCCGCACCGATCAGCTGTGGTGCGCACCGGATGCTGTAGGCCTCCTGCAGCGGCCGTTCGCCGGTCGGCGTGCTGCCTTTCAGCCAGGTCCTGATGGCGGCACCGGTGTCCGCGACGTCCGGATGGCCGAACGCGGCCAGCAGCTCGACCGAGGTGAACTCACGGCCGCAGCCGAGAACGTCGGTCATCAAGGCGGACAACAGCTCCGCGGTCCGGTGCGAGCGGTTCGCCTGTGCCACAGCGAGTCCGAGTGCTGCGGCGGTCACCGAAATGCCGTTCACCAGGGCGAGCGCGTCACGTCCGTCGAGCTCCAGTGTCCGGAGCCCGGCTTGAGCCAGCGCTTGTCCCGCCGGCATGAGCTGACCCCGGAAGAACGCGTTCCCGTTGCCGCGCAACGCATGCGCGACGTAAGCCAGCGGCTGGAGGTCACCGCTCGCGCCGACCGAGCCGAGCCGCGGCACGGCGGGTGCGAACTCGGTGCCCAGCATGGCGATCAGCGCTTCGACGACGTGCTCCGACACACCGGATCGCCCTTGTGCCAACGAGAAGAGCCGCGCCAGCACGGCCGCGCGGGCGATCGCCGGTGGCATCAGCTCACCGTGCCCGACGATGTGGTGGATGATGGTGTTGTCGCTCTGACCAGCGCCGTCCGCTCTGCCCGCGAACTCGACGAGTGGACCGAAACCCGTTGTGACACCGTAGATCGCGCGTCCGGAGCCGCTGACGTCGAGCACGAACTCGCGGCAGTGCCTGATCCGTGCTCGCACGCCGTCGGGAAGTTCGACGTGCAGCGGATCTCGCGCGAGCTCGAGATGGGCAGGTTCGAGTGCCGCTGCCAGGTTCACGGCAGCGGAAGATGTTCCGACAGGCACGACGCCTCCTGTGGACGACGATTCGGGGAGCCTCTCGCGACGATCCCCGTTGACCTGTCGGCGAGGAAGGGCCTAAACGCTCTACACGAACAAATATCAGCCGTCTGCGGGCGTCAGCAGTCCGCCAGAACGGTGATCGAACTCTCCGCTCACGATTCGGGCCAAAAGACCGGCGGACTGCTCCACCGGAGTGAACCTGCCCTGCTCACGCTGAGATCTGGCCCACGTCGCGATGCGCTGCTCGTGCGGGTTGCTGGAGTCAAGCGCGCAGCCGCGGCCCATCAGGCCGACGTCGACCATGCCGGGGTCGTAGCTCAGCACCGCGATCGGCCGTCGTTTGAGCTCGATCGCGAGGTTCTCGGTCAGCTTGATCACGGCGGCCTTCGACACCGAGTACGCCGTGACGTAAGGCCAGCGGTGCACACCGGCGTTGCTGACCACGTTGATGATCCGCCCGCTCGTCATGGTGCGAATCGCCGCGTTCATGGCCGTCGCGGTGCCGCGCAGGTTGACCTCGAACGTGCGCCACCAGTCGTCCTCGTCGACCTGCCAGGTGGACCCGACCGGCCCGCCGAGCGCGCCGTTGTTGACCAGCACGTCAAGATCGCCGAGGCTCTCGATGAGCTTCGGCGTCGCGTGCGGGTCGGCGAGGTCGGCGACGTGCGTCTCGACGTCGACGCCCTTGGCCTTCAGCTCTGTTCCGGCGGCGTCCAGGGCCTTCTCGTCGCGGCCCGTGATGACGAGCTGATGTCCTTGCGCGCCAAGGACTTCACTGAACGCCCTGCCGAGCTCCTTGGCACCGCCGGTGATCAGGACTCGCACTGTGGATCCTTCTGGGGATCCTTGAGCAGCCGGCGCAGGACCTTGCCGGAGACCGACCTGGGTATCTCTTCCACGAACTCAACCTGGCGCACCTTCTTGAAAGGCGCCACCTCCGCTGCCACGAACGCGATGAGCTGCTCGGCGGTGACGTCGCCTTGCGTCACCACGAACGCCTTGGGCACCTCGCCGTTAGCCCGATCGGGCGCACCGACGACCGCCGCGTCCTTCACTGCGGGATGCCTGCGCAACAACGCTTCCAGCTCGGCGGGCGCGACCTGGTAGCCCTTGTACTTGATCATTTCCTTGATGCGGTCCACGACGTGGAACCGGCCGTTGTGGACACGCACCAGGTCACCGGTCCTGAGCCATCCGTCCACGAAGGCCTGTCGGGTGGCTTCCTCGTCGTTCAGGTAGCCGTCCATGACCTGCGGGCCGCGGATGAGCATCTCGCCCTGCACGGTGTCGTTCGTCGTGCCCGGTTCGACGATGCGCGCTTCCGTGCCGGGACTGAGGACTCCGACGCTCTGCGGGTCTGTTTCCGTGTCGTCGTCGAACGTCTGGTGCGTGCCGCCTGCCTCGGTCAGGCCGTAGCCCTGCCGCACGGGGGCGTTCAGCTTTCGTTCGGCTTGTTGGCGTGTTGCGTCGTCGAGAGGGGCGGCACCGCAGAGTACGAGCTTGAGGTGTCGCGGTGGCGCCGATCCTTCGTGGTCCGCGATGGCGGCGGCCAGTGGTGGCACGAGGAACGCGCGGGTGACCTTGTGCTCGTCGAGGCGTCGTAAGTACGTGCCGGCGTCGCTGCGGGGCATGGTGACGAGCGTGGCGCCGCCGAGCAGCCCTGAGTTCAGGATGATCGCGAAGCCGTAGATGTGGAAGAACGGCAGGTTCGCGGCGAGCACGTCGGTCTCGTCGATGCGCCAGCCCTGGCGTTGCTGCTCGAGGTTGGCGACGAGGGCTCGGTGGCTGAGCGCGACGGCCTTGGTGATCCCGGTGGTGCCGCTGGAGAAGAGGATCGCCGCGGTGCGTCCCGGCTCAGTTTGCGGGAGCTGTGCCGTGTCGTCTCGCGGCAGGTCGTCGAGGTCGAGCGTTCTGGCGACGTTCGCGAGCGTCTTGAGCCGCCCGATCTCCTGATGTGTCAGGAGCGGGTTGATCAGCGCGGCCGTCGCTCCCGCGGCCATGACCGCGTGCAACCCGACGGCGTACCTCGGCCGGTTCAGACTGGTGATCGCGATGGTGTCGCCGGGCTTGATCCCTTGGGCCACAAGGCCTCTGGCGGTTGCGTCGACGTCGTGTTTGAGATCGGCGTAAGTGAGCGCCTCGCCCGTGACGGCGTCTTCGAGCGCGACCTTGTCGTCGCTGCGCCAGAGAACGTGTGCGGGGACCGTGGTCGCAGGGACGGCCACCGCGGGCAGGGGGCTGCGGTAGATCACTTGCTCGGCTCCGGTTCCACGCCGCCAGTTCTTGGCGGCGTGGCCGGAGATTACTACTAGAGCGAGACTCCGCGAGCCGCCAACCAGCCCACCGGGTTGATCTTCTCCGAGCCGCCGGCCCACACCTCGAAGTGCAGGTGCGGTCCGGTGCTCTGACCGCGGTTGCCGATCGTCGCGATCTGCTGTCCGGCCTTGACCTTCGCACCCTGCGGCACGTCAATGGTGTTCATGTGCCCGTAGACGGTGATCGTGCCGTCCTCGTGCTGAATGCGCACCCACAGCCCGAAGCCGGACGCGGGCCCGGCCTCGACGACCGTGCCGTCCATGGCCGCCACGATGGGCGTGCCGATGGCGTTGGCGATGTCGACACCCATGTGGCTGGTGCCCCACCGCGCGCCGAAGCCGGACGTGAACTCCCCCTGCGCCGGCCTGACGCACTTCGGCCGCTTGGCGTCTTCCTCGGCCTGCTTGCGGGCCTGCTCGGCCTTGGCCGCTTCCTCGCGCTTGGTGAAGTCGGCCTGAGCTGTCCTGAGCGCCTCGCGGACGTTGAACTGCACCTGAATCTGCTCGGCCTGCAACAGCTTGCGCGTCTCGGCGCTCGTGTCCAGCGAGTGGATCGTGGTGATGCCCTGCTCAGGCTGCGCCGTCATGGCCGCCGCGAGGTTCTTCGTCGCGGCGACGGGGACGATGCGGTCCACGGGCGTGACCGTGGCCACCGCCTGGGTGAAGCCGGCGCCGGCCAGGGCGCCCGCGGCCACTACAGCCGCGACGGCCTTCTTGCGGTCCAGGTCGACTCTGGCGATGACGTCCACCAGGTGGCCCTTCGCTCGATGCCGTGCCAAGACTTGCCTCCATGCACTCGGGGGAGTCCGGTAACCGCTCTCGTGCGTTTCGGGCTGGGGGCCTTGGCGCGGCCTGGCTTCGGGGGCCTGGCGTGGTTGCAGGCCTCTCGGCTCTGCTGCGGGCTTCCTGTCGTCCACCAGTGGGACTCGGGGCCTACTGGCGGGCGTCGTGTCGCCCTGGGCGGACTGGACCGTTTCGGGGGTGGTCCGTGTCCTCGCGGTTATCGAACTGTGACATGCGGCAGGGAACGTAACCTCGCGTCACCGCACTGAGCAAGCCATGTGGGCGTTTAGGTGATGAGGCCCACGATTGATAACGCTACGTAGCGATGCGATGCGACGGTTGATTAACTCGCTTTAGACCAATCCCAGTCTTGGTGTTTGTACTGGTCAGTCGCTTTATCGAGAAAGCCTGGCGAGCGGGTTTGCGGGCTGGGTCACGCTCCTGATGGTTACGAGGCGTGCCTGGGCGGGCGCTTCGTTCGGCCACGGTGCTCACGCCTCCGGCAACGGGTGCACCCGACGGGTTCTGAGCCGCTCAGAGGCGATCGAGCGTGCGCATGCACGCCTTGCGTGTGTGATGACGGCCCTCGATGGCGAGCTTGCCGCCTGGCGCCGGCTTGAAGTTCGAGCGCTGGGTCTCGAT
>NZ_JBEXPJ010000191.1:0-16107 GCF_040611995.1 Lentzea sp. NPDC006480 | reverse complement strand
GGCGAAACTTCGCCGGCCCGCACCATCTCCGCGGCTTCGACCGGCCCGACCTCGGCGACCAGTGCCGTGCCAACGGGTCTGATCGGCGCGACGCCGAACATCGTGCCGCTGCAGCTCGTCCGCATCGGGCAGTTGCACCTCGTGGCGATGCCGGGTGAGGTCACGATCACCGCGGGTCTGCGCATCCGCAAGGCGGTCGCGGCGGAGTTGGGTGTGCCGCTGCGGAACGTGCTGATCCAGGGCTACTCCAACGACTACAGCCAGTACGTCACCACGCCGGAGGAGTACGACTCGCAGCAGTACGAGGGCGGCTCCACGCTGTTCGGCCGCAACACCACGCCCGCGTACCAGCAGGAGTTCACCAAGATCGCGGCTTCGATGAAGTCGGGTGCCGCGCTGCCCGCGGGTCCGGTGCCCGGCAAGCCGCCGTTCACCGAGATCAACCTGCAGACCGGTGTGGTGCTGGACGACAAGCCCGCCGACAAGAAGTACGGCGATGTTCTCTCGTCGCCCAAGCCGTCCTACGCGCGCGGTGAGACCGTCACGGCCGTGTTCGTCACCGGGCACCCGAAGAACAACCTGCACCGCAACGGCACCTTCCTGGAGGTGCAGCAACAGGTGAACGGCCAGTGGGTGCGCGTCGCCGACGACGGTGACTGGTCCACGCGCTACAAGTGGGAACGGGTCGGCATCGCCTTCTCCAACGCCACCATCACCTGGCAGATCCCAGCCAGCACTCCCGCCGGCACCTACCGCATCGTCCACCACGGCGACGAGAAATCCGGCTGGACGGGCAAGATCACCGGCTTCACGGGAGCGACAGCCGGTTTCACGGTGGCCTGACCACCTGGCTTTCGGCCCCCGCCGGGTTTCGGCGGGGGCCGAAGCTATTCCCGGCTGCGGTGAGTTCGTGATTACGTTGTGCACGATTTAATCGCGTACTAGCTTTCATGGCATCCGAACTTCGAAGGAGCAGCCATGAAGCGCCCAGTCCTCGAGCCCGCCGCCGCCGAGTTCGCCGCCGCCACCGCCCAGCCGCCGTTCCTGTTCGAGATCGCCCCGGAAGAGGGCCGCAAGGCCGTCGACGACGTGCAGTCAGGGGAGATCGAGAAGCCTGAGGTCGACGAACAATGGGTCTCGCTCGACGGCTTCAACGTTCGCGTGATCAAGCCGGCCGGTGTTGCCGGTGAGCTCCCGGTCATCCTCTACATCCACGGCGCGGGCTGGGTGTTCGGCAACGCCCACACCCACGACCGCCTGGTCCGCGAGCTGGCCGTCGGCGCCGGCGCCGCGGTCGTCTTCCCCGACTACTCGCTCTCGCCCGAGGCCCGCTACCCGGTCGCGATCAACCAGAACTACGCCGCCGCGCAGTGGATCCTCAGCAACGGCGAGGAGTACGGCCTCGACGCCACGCGCATCGCGGTCGCCGGCGACTCGGTCGGCGGCAACATGGCGGCGGCGTTGACGTTGCAGGCCAAGGAACGCGGTGATGTGCCGCTGAAGGCCCAGGTGCTCTTCTACCCGGTGACCGACGCTTCCTTCGACACCGACTCGTACCTGCAGTTCGCCGAGGGCTACTTCCTGCGCCGCGACGGCATGCAGTGGTTCTGGGACCAGTACACGACGAACCCGGCCGAACGCGCGGAGATCACCGCCTCGCCGCTGCGTGCGACGACCGAGCAACTGGCCGGCCTGCCGCAGGCGCTGGTGATCACGGCTGAGGCCGACGTGCTGCGCGACGAGGGCGAGGCCTACGCGGACAAGCTGCGCGAGGCCGGCGTGCCCGTCACCGCCGTCCGGTACGCGGGCGCGATCCACGACTTCGTGATGCTCAACGCGTTGCGCGGCACGCACACAGCAGAGGCCGCTATCAACCAGGCGACCGCGTTCCTGCGCAAGGCGCTGAGCTGATCGTCAGAGATCCGGGAGCTGATCCCCAGCTCCCGGACAACGGCCTTTCTCCAACCGGAAGATGTAGGCCCGCAGGTCGGCTTCGAGGTCGCCGGCCAGATAGGCGAGGAAGTCACGTGCGCCTTCGACAGCCTCGTGTGACAGGCGGTGCTCTTCCGCGCTCCACGTCTCGATCAACTCGGTGATGTGCTTCTCGACCTCGCCCCGCTGGTCCCACCAGGCACGGACGGCCTCCGGTGTCCACCGCGTGTCGCCGTCGAAGGCGTAGCCGCCCCACGGGTCCTCGGCGGCGGCTGCTTCCACGCACTCGAACTCGGCCGGCGTCCTGGGCTGGCGGTAGACGAACTCGTTCTGGTGCTCGCCGCCGTAGAGGACGTGGCGCGGCGCTGCCAGCCGACCTGTCCAGCAGTTGTCGGTCTCACCCGTGTAGACGGGGCCGGGCACGTTCAACCAGTGCTTCTGAGCCCATTTCTGGTCTTCGTCGGACAGCGTCATGATCGAGAGCCTGCAACCTCCAGCGCGGTGGAGGTCAAGGGTTGATCCGCACCGTCTCCTCGACGTGGAACGGCGTCCCCTGCTGGCAGGTCGTCATCACGCCGGGATCGGGTTTCCCCGTCACCTCGACCTCGGCGCCGTTCACCGCGATCGCGGGGTCGGCGCCGAGCAGCAGGTACTGCGCGGTCCCGGTGTTCAGCACCACGCACCCGGCCTCGACGCCGGCCGACACCGTGCCGCGCACCGTCAGCACACCGGGCGCTCGCGAAGGCGTGGTGGTCAACGGCGCGGACGACGGCGGCAGCGGCGCCGGGATGCTCGGCGTGGACGTGTCGGACGCCGGTGAGCTCGACGCGGGCGCTTCGGGCGGTGGTGTCTGCCCGCAGGAGGCCAGCACCAGGCAGAACAGCACGGCCGCTAACCCGCGCATCTCGCGTCACCTCCGGTGGACCACGGCGACCGGGCACGGCGCGTGGTGGAGCACAGCGTGGCTGACCGAGCCCAGAATTGCACGCTTCACCGCGCCACGGCCGTGACTGCCGACCACGATGAGAGCAGCGCCGTCGGCCGCCTGGAGCAACGCGCGGGCCGGGGCGTCGAAAGCGACCTCCTGGGCCACGTGCACGGACGGGTTGCGCTCCGCGAACGGCGCCAGCTGCGAGTCCAGGTGCTTCGCGAGGTCGACGCGGACGTGGTCGAAGTCCTGCTCTGGCAGCTCGGCCCAGCCGACGTCGTTCCACGCGTAGACGGCGAGGAGCTCGCGGCCGTGGCGGGCAGCGAAAGAAAACGCGAACTCGATGGCGTCGGTGGAAGTCTCGGAACCGTCGACACCCACGACGACACGGCCGTCCAGCGGGCCGGAGCGCGTCACGACGATGGGGCGGCCACCGATCGACACGAGTCCGGAGGCGGTGGAACCGAGGAACATCTCGGCGATGCCGGTGCGTCCCGACGAGCCCAGCACGAGCAGTTCGCCGTCTTCCTCGGCGAGCACGTCGACCGGGCGGCCGAGCCGGACGGCGGTGGAGACCCGGAGGTCCGGCCAGCCCTGCCGGAGGTCCTCGGACAGCTCGGCGAGGTGGTCCTCGGCGGCGCGCGTCAGCGTCTCCTCGGTGACGAACTCCGGGATCGGCGCGGACATCGGCGTGAACACGGGCTCGGGCAGGGGAGCGCGGACGGCGTGCACGACCTGCAACGAGGCGCCGCACCGGGAAGCTTCCTCGGCACCCCAGAGAACGGCTCGTCGCGCGAGGTCGGAACCATCGAATCCCACCACGACCGTGGACATGAGAAACCACCTCCAGCCAGGGCATACCCAGCTGGAGGTGGTTCTAAATGTGATCTAGTTGATGACGAACTGCGAACCGGGCTCGATCAGGATGTTCCCGTCCCGCGAGTTGGTGATGGTCACGTTCGTCAGGTGAGCCGAGCCGCGGGCCTGGGCCATCGCGAGGATGCCCGAGCCGTTGTTCGACTTGTCGATGCGCACGTTGGTGATCTGCACGTCCGGCATGCCGCTGCCGCCACCCTTGAACTGGATGCCGTCGTAGGTGGAGTCGTAGATCTCGGTGTCCCGGATGACCACTCCGGGGATGGCGAGGTTCTGCGAGAACAGCGTGATGGCGCCGAACTCCTGCGCCTCGCCCCAGAACGCGCCGCCCGTGCGGTACAGGGCGTTGTTGGCGAGCGTGGTCGTGCCGCCGAACGGCAGCGGGTCGTGGTCGGTCGCCAGCATGATGCCGGGGTAGTTCGCCGTGTCGGAGATGATGTTGTTCTCCGCGCGGTTGTTCGAACCTCCGTAGATGGCGATTCCGTTGGCACGCCAAGGCAGCGCGATCGTGTTGTTGAGGAACGCGTTGCCGCTGCCCACATCGACGTTCTGGTCCTTCACGTACTTCGACGCCCAGACCGCCAGCGCGTCGTCGCCCGTGGTGCGGAACGACGAGTTGAACACCGTGGAGTTGCGCGTGCCGTTCGTGAAGTTGATGCCGTCGGCGTAGGTGTCGCGGATCCGCATGCCGCTGAACTGCAGGCCGTCGCCGGGGTTCCAGCGGTCCGGCAGGTTCGTGTAGTCGCGGCCGACCCAGACGCCGACGTTGGCGTGCTCGATCCACACGTTGGTGATCTTCGTGTTCTTGCCGAACCGGCCGTTGAGACCGACGCCGCCCTCGGCGTTTCCGTCGCCGCCGCGGATCCGTCCGGAGCCGAAGATCGCGATGTCCGAGATCTGCGTGTTGTCGTCGATGTCGAACCCGAAGTTGCCCTCGTGCGGGTGGTTGACCGTGTTGGCGTCCTGCGGCTGGATCAGCGAGAACAGCTGCGAGTGCCACATGCCGGCGCCGCGGATCGTGACGTTGCGGATGCCGACCTGGTTGTACTGACCGCTGTTGAACAGGGTCAGGATCTTCTTCTCCTGGCGGAACTTGCCTTCCGGGATCCAGACGCAGGGGATCTCGCCGTTCTGGTCGGCGGTCACCGCCCGCTGGATGGCGTCGGCGTCGTCCGTCTGGTCGTTCGCGGTGGCCCCGTACTGCGTGATCGACACGCAGTCGGCGGGCTTCTGCGCGGCCGGTGCGACCTGCTCCAGGTCGATCAGGTCGATGACGTAGAACTGGGCGTTGTCACCGGAGTCGCGCTGCAGCTTGAACCTCGTGCCGGCCGGGTAGCTGTTCGCCAGCAACGTCGAGGACTCGTCGAACAGGCGCCGCGCGTCTCCGCCCGGCCGGTTCGTGAGGCCCTCGGGGTCGTCGGTGCTGCCGTAGAGCCAGCTGTGCCGGGACGAGAGGTTCAGCTTCTGCACGAACTGGTCGTTGGCGTACAGGCTGATCGTGGCTTCCTGACCGCCACCCGCGGCGGCGTCCGGGATGGAGTTGCGGACCACGATCGAGTTCGTGCTGACCGTCGAGGTGATCTCCACGAACTGGCCCTGCGCGTCCAGTCGCACCGACTTGCGGCCGCTCGACTCGCTGCCGAAGTTGGTGTGCCCGAACGTGCGCTTCGCGTCCGCTTCCAGCAGCTGACCCTGGTAGCGACCGGATTCGGCCTCGTAGGACGTGAACGGGACCGAAGCGCCACGTCCGACCACAATGGACTGAGTCGCGGTGTTGTTGTTCTCGTTGGTCTCCGCGACCTGACCGTTCGCGTCGGCGGTCGCCGTGGCCGTGGCGCCGCCGTTGGTGGCGGTCCAGGTACCGACGTTGACCGTCACGGTCTGACCGGCGTTGATGGCAGAAGTGTTGGCGTTCAACGTGCTGCCGCCGACGACCACACGGGTCACCGAAGCGCCCGCCGACGACGTGCCGCGGTTGTTCACCGACACCGCGAACGTCACCTGCTGACCGGCCGCCGGGGACGACGGGTTCGGTGCGATGCCGGTGATCTGCAGGTCCGGGCCGGGCGCCTGGCCGACGACCAGGGGAGTGCCGGAGGTGAAGGTGTTGTTGCCCTCGTTGGTCTCCGGGACCTGGTTGGCCGGGTCCACCGTGGCCGCGGCCGCGTAGGACCCGGCGCCCCGACGGCCCGCGTCGACGTTGACGGTGGCCGTGGCTCCAGGAGCGAGCCCGCCGACCTGCGCGGTGCCCGCCGAACTGCCTCCGAGGGTGACGTTGAGCGTGGTCGCGCCGGACGCCACCGTGCCGCCGTTGCGGACGGTCGCGGTCAGCCTGATCGCGTCGGCCTCGCTCGGGCTGGCCGGCGACCACGTCAGGTTCGTGACGGTCAGGTCAGGCGCCGGTGCGGCTGCCCCGAACACCTGGAACTCGGCGACCTGGCCGCCGGGCGCGCCGGTGTTGGCGTAGAAGTGCAGCCGGACGTCCGCCACCCGGCCGCTCACCGGGATGGTGACGCTGTTGCCGCTCGCCGGGTCGAACCGGTAGTCCGCCCGTGCCTTGAGGGTCGCGAACGCCGTTGCGCTCGACTCGCGGCCCAGCACCTCGAAGTTCTGCGTGCGCGCACCCCACACACCGTCGGGGTTGAGCTTCACGACGACCGAGGTGACGTCCGCGTTCGAGCCCAGCTTCGCGGTCAGGTGACCGGGGAAGCCGTTGGACTCCCAGTAGGTGCCGGTGTTGCCGTCGACGGCGTTCGCGGCCACGAAGTCGTTCACGTGGCCGGATTCCTCGACCGGCTTGCCCTGAGCCAGGTTGTCGCCCGTGGGCGGCGGGTCGACCGGGCCGGACTCGCCGTGCACCTCGAACTCGCTGAGCTGACCCGCGGGCCAGGCGGTGTTCGCGGTGATCGTCACGCGGACGTACCGGACGCTCGTCGCCGCGAAGTCCAGCGTCACCGTGTTGTTCGAGGCGGGCGAGAACACCCTGCCGCTCGACCCGGAGATGTCACTGAACTGCGATCCGTTCGAACTTCCTTGCACGGCAAGCGTTTGCGTGCGCTGCTCCCAGTTCGAGGGCAGCCGCAGCACTACCTTGCTGACGTCCTTCGCGGCCCCCAGATCGGCCTGGATCCACTGCGGGAACACGTTGTTCGTGCTCTCCCAGTAGCTGCCCTGGTTGCCGTCGCCGGCGTTTCCGGCGCCGTACGGGCCGTTGGTGCTCGACGCGGTCAGGTTGGCGGAGAGCCTGACGACTGCTGCTCCTGCCGAAGGCGAGAGTCCGAACAGTGCGAGAGCGCTGACGACGGCAGCACTCACCGCACGCTTCATGAGCGTGGATTTCATGGAATTGTCCTTCGCGGCAGGGAAATCAGCTGATATTGATCTTGAAGGTGGTCGTGGTGTTCCTGATGTCCTGGAAGTTGTTGCTGAACCTCAGGCCGGTGATCGTCACCTCGCCGACGGCAGGGCCCTGACCGGGCTCGGGCATCTCGTTGGCCCACAGGCCGAAGCCGGACTTGGCGTCGAACTGGTCGCCGCTCTTGCGCGCACCCGAGATGCTGACGTTGGACAGGGTGGTGTCCTGGAAGATGTTCTCGGCCGCACCGTTGTACTTGGTCTGGAACATGATTCCGCTGTAGGTGGGATCGGTGATCTCGACGTCGTTGACCCGGATCCCGGTGTACTTCTTGGAAGCCGAGAACATCCAGATCGCGCCGAACGTCTGCGCGCCCCAGAAATGGCCGCCGGAGCGCACCAGGGTGAGCCCGCTGAACGTCGTCGGCTCCGGCCCGAAGTCCTCCATCGGGTACCCGAAGTCGAGCGAGCTGATCGTCACCGCGGAGTAGGTGAGCGTGTCCGCCACGTAGATGTTGCGGAACACGTTGTTCTTGCCGCCGTAGACCGCGAGACCCGCCGCGCGCCACGGGGTCAGCACGCTCAGGTTCTCGAAGGTGTTGTTCTGCTGGCCGGTTCCGCCGTTGTCGGTGGCGGCGAACAGCGCGAACGCGTCGTCACCGGTCGAGCGGGCCTCGATGTTCGCGATCCGGTTGCCCGCCGACCCGTTCGTCATGTTCAGGCCGTCCGCGTACATGTCGCGGATGCGGCTGTCCTTGATGACGTTGTTGTCGACGTTGTTGCCCCAGAACAGGCACATCATGTGCTCGACCCAGATGTTCTCGATGGTCATGTTCTGCACGCCGGCGAAGTTGAACACCTTGCCAGGGCCGTCGTTGCGCTGCGTGTAGTTGCCGAACACCGAGAACCCGCTGAACGTCGAGCCGCTCGCGGACGACTGCGCGTCGAAGCCGATGTCGGTGTTCTCCTGCGTGGCCGGGGCCTGGAACCTGGTGAACCAGGGCCCGGCGCCGATCACCCGGATCGCTTTGCCGTAGACGGTGAACTTCTGCTGCGTGGCGTAGGTGCCCGCGGGCAGGTAGACGCCGATCAACGTGCCGGTGGTGTCCATCCGGACGCGGTCGAGCGCGTTCTGCACATCCTGGTGGGTGAACCCGGCGGGCACGGCATAGCGCGCGGCGTCGGGGTTTCCGGCCGCGGTCACCTGCTCGAAGTTCACGAAGTCGATCGCGTAGTTCGAGGAGTTGGCCGCGTCCTTCTGCAGCTTGATCTTCGTGCCCGCCGGGAACGTCTGGTTGAGCAGGACGTTCGCCTCGTCGTAGATGTGCCGCGGGCCGCCCGCTCCAGGCGAGTTGCCCGGGCTGGCTTCGTTGCCGTAGAGCCACATGTACTTCGACGTGAGGTCGATGGCCTTGTGGAACTGGCCGTTGACGTAGACGTTGAGGTTGCTCGTGATGCCGCCGCCACCCGAGCTGTCCGGGATCGAGAACCGGGTGACCAGGGTGTTGGTGGGTGCGGACGTGGTGAACTCGACCGAGGCGCCGGTGCTGTTCAGCGTGACGGCCCGGCGGCCGGACGCCTCACCGGCCAGGTCTCCGATCGTCCTGTTCGGACTGAGGACCTGCGCGCCACCACCGGTGACCGCGTCCTCGGCCTCGACGTGCTGCCACGGAACGCTGGCACCACGGCCGATGAACAGCGCCTGCTCGCTGGTGTTGTTGGCCTGCTTGGCCGGGATCTCGTTGCCGTCGTTGGCGATCGTCGTGCGGATCGTGTACCGGCCGTCGGCGGCAGTCCACGAGCCGAGGTTGACGGCTGGCGTGGTGGCGCCCGCGGTGATCGTGCCGTTGTGGCTGGCGGTGAACGTGCGGACCGTCTGGCCGTTGCTCAGGATCGTGAGCGTGATGCCGTGCGCGCCTGCGGCCGAAGCGAGCGTGCCCTGGTTCTTGATCGCGACGGTGAACGTGGTGTTCTGGCCGTTGCTCGGGTTGCTCGGCGACCAGGTCGGGACTGCGACCAGGTCGGAGCTCGGCACCGGGGTGACGACGATCGGGTCCGGGTGCAGGCGGGAGTTGTTGGTCTCGTTCTGCTCCGCGACCTTCTTGGTCTCGTCGACCTTCGCGGTGTACTGGTACGAGCCTTCCGGACGGGCCGCGACCGTGGTGCTGACTCCTGCCTGCGCACCTGCTTGCAGAGCGCCGACCTGAGCCGTGCCGACCGCGTCGGTGCCGAGGAAGAACGTCACGTCAGTGGCTCCGGACGCGGCTGTTCCGGCGTTGCGGACGGTGGCGTTGAGCGTGATCTGGTCGGTCTCGACCGGGCCGGTCGGGCTGAACGACGTGCCGGTGACGGTGAGGTCGGGGTTCGGGGCAGGGGTGCCGAACACCTGGATCTCCGCCACCTGGGCGCCGGGCGCGCCGGTGTTGGACGTGAACCGCAGCTGGACGTCCGCGACTCGGGCGGAGACGCTGATCGTCACGCTGTTGCCGCTCGCCGGGTCCCAGCGGTAGTCGCGGCCGGCGACGAGGCTGGTGAAGCCGGTGGCGCTCTGCTCGCGGCCGAGGACCTCGACGTTCTGCGTGCGGGCGCCCCAGGCCGAGTCGGGGTTGAGCTTGACCGCGATCGAGCTCAGGTCCGCGTTCGATCCCAGTTGGACGGTGAGCGTGCCCGGGAAGCCGTTGGACTCCCAGTAGGTCTGGACGTTGCCGTCGTTGGCGTTGGCCGGGACGAACGTGTGCACGTACCCGGACGCGGTGACGGGCTTGCCCTGCGCGAGGTTCTCGCCGGTGGCGCCCTCGCGGGTCACGGAGTTGCTGGCGGGGGACTGGTTGCCCGCCGCGTCCTTCGCGATCACGTGGTAGGTCACGCGCAGGCCGTCGGGCTGGTTGTCCGTGTACGTGGTGCCGGTGACCGTGGTTTTGAGGCTTCCGTTGGCGTAGACGTCGTAGCCGGTCACGCCGACGTTGTCCGTGCTGGCGTTCCAGGTCAGCCGGATCTGGCCCGACTGCGGCTGGGTGAAGGCCAGGTTGCCCGGCGCGGTGGGTGCCTGCGTGTCACCGCTCGTGGGGCCGTAGACCTCGAACTCGCTGAGCTGACCCGCGGGCCAGCCGGTGTTCGCGGTGATCCGCAGCCGCACGTGCCGCGTGGTGGCCGCGGTGAAGTCGATGGTGACGGTGTTGGCGGCGCTGGGGTTGAACTCGTACCCCTTGGAGGCCACCAGATCCGTGAAGTTGTTGCCGTCGGTGCTGCCCTGGACCGCGAGGGTCTGGGTGCGGGTGCCCCAGTTCGCGGCGGGGAGCTTGAGCACGACCCGGTCGGCCTTCACGGCTGCCCCGAGGTCGGCCTGGATCCATTGCGGGAACGCGTTGTTCGCGCTCTCCCAGTACGTGCTCTGGTTGCCGTCGCCGGCGTTGCCCGGCCCGTAGCTCTGGTTGGTGCTGCTGGCGCTGAGGCCGGCCTGGAGCCTGGCGCTCGCCTCGGCTTCCTGCACTTCGAGCTTCGCGGTGGTCTTGGTCGCGCGGACGTGCCTGGCGAGCGTCGGGTCGACTTTGAAGGTGACCTTGCCGTTCTTGAAGGCGTGCGGTTGTTCCGCGACGAGGGTCGACCAGCCTCTGCCGTCGAGGCTCGTCTGCACTCCGAACGTTTCCGTGGCGTTCTTCGCTGCCGTGAGCGTGACTTCGTCGATGCGGGTCTGCTTGCGCAGATCGAGGCTCACGGGCGCGGCTTGCGCGGCAGGGGCGATGACGAGCGTTGCTGCCGTGAGCGTCAGTGCGGCTAACGGGGCTAGCAGGGAGCGGGCGCGTGTCGTCTTTGACATGGCGTGCTTGGCCCTTCTCGGTGGGGACGCGAGGGGGTGTGGCGCGCCTCACCGTAGAAGTGCCCAGCAGATTACCGCAATATGTCGACGTGATTGCGCAAATTTGCGACAGAGCCCTCTGAACAGGAAAGACGGGCTGCTGTTCCGGTACCTGAACCCCGTCGTGGGCGTGGCAGGGGCGATCACCAGCGGCAGTTGGTCGGTGACTGTGGGAAGTTTGCGCCCGAACGCCGCTCAAAAATTGATTCTCGGCTGATGTGCTCGCTTGCGCAGGCTTACGATCAGCTTGCGTTGGTTGCGTAAGCCTTGCGCAAAATTCAGAGCTTCGCGAAGAACCGTCTGGCTCGGTTCAGCAGATCCAGCCTGTGCTCACGCGTCCTGAGCGAGTGGCTCTCGCCCGGACAGATCTTGAGTTCAGAGCTCTTGACGGCCCGGTGCGGCAGCTTGGCTTGCTCCACCGGCACGTTAGTGTCTTCAACGCCGCACTTGATCTCCAGTTAACTGGAGCTTCTACGGTCGTTCCGTGACGATTCTCGTGGCGGGGGCGACCGGTAACGCCGGGCGGCAGGTGGTGCGGGAGCTGCTGGCGCTGGGGCAGCAGGTGCGGGCGCTCACCAGGGATGCGGCGAGGGTGGAACTGCCGGTTGGGGTCGAGGTCGTCGAGGGGGACCTGACCAGGCCGGAGACGATCCCGTTCGACGGTGTGACCGGCGTGCATCTGTTGACCAGCGCCGGTGACGACTACGCCGAGCTGCAGACCGGGCCAGAGCTGGTGGCGAGCGCGGAGAAGGCCGGTGTTGAGCGGGTCACGGTGCTGTGGAGCGGCTCCCGGAGTCCGCTGGAGGAGGCGGTCACGGCGAGCTCGTTGGAGTGGACCGTGTTGCGGCCGGTGGACTTCATGTCGAACGCGCTGGTCTGGGCTGCGTCGGTGCGCGAGAAGGGGGAGGTGCGTGAGCCGTTCTCGGATGCGAGGAGCGCGCTCGTGCACGAAGGCGACGTCGGCGCGGTGGCGGCCGCCGTGCTCGTGAGGGGTGGGCATGGCGGCCGCACGTACACGTTGACCGGGCCGGAGTCGTTGACGGTGCCGCAGCAGGTGGCGGCGATGAGCAACGCCGTGGGTCGGGAGATCCGGTACGTCGAGCAGACCGAGGAGGAGGCGCGCGCGGAGATGCTGGCGGCGGGGCGGCCTGCCGAGGTGGTGGAGTGGTTGCTGGGGTGGAAGCGGGACATGCCCGTCGAGGGGTACACCGTGGTGCCGACGGTGCAGGACGTGCTGGGGAGGCCCGCGCGCTCGTTCGCCTTGTGGGCTGAGGAGCACGCGGGCCGGTTCATCAGCGGAGCAGGTACGCGTTGATCACGGTCTGCTCCACGGTCTGGCCGTAGCCGGACGCCTTGGCGCGCAAGGAGACCGACTTGGCGTTCTGCGGGTGGGCGAGCAGCACGCGGCCACTGGTCATCGGCGTGGTCCGCCACGTGGTGCCGCCGTCGTAGGAGACCTCGACGGACGTCACGTGCACCGAGCCGGTCTGCGACTGCGTCGAGATCGGCACGGCGAGCATGCGGCCTGCCTGGGCGTGGCCGTTGTCGTCGAGCTGCGGGGTGAAGCGGACGACGCTCAACGGCAGAGCGGTCTGCTTCGGAGTGGTGTCGCTGCGGAACGTCCAGACGCCGGACACCTTGCTGCTCAACGAGGAGTCGCGTACAGCCGTCGTCTCGACGCGGTAGTCCGCCGCGCCCGGTTCGACGTCGGCCAGGCACCAGCCCGCCTCGGCGGTCTCGCACGCCTTGGTGTTGTTGCGGTACACCGTGGTCTGCGCCGACGTGACTGGGCTGTAGCCCTCGTTGCCCGCGTTGTCGCCGAACAGCGGAACCGTGACGCGCATCAGGTCACCGGTGCGGAACGTGTGCGGGATGTCGCGGGTCTCGGGCAGCGCCGGGCCGAACACCGCGCGGTTGAACGGTTCCACATAGGACCGGCCCGGCTTGTAGTGCCGCAACGGCGTGACGAGCGCGCCGATGTTGCCGTTCTCGTTGAACAGGTTGAACCTGCGCGACCAGTCGCCGCCCTCGCCGCCGTAGTACTCGGTGCGCGGGCCGGCTGCCAGGTTGTCGAGCGAGCCGTAACCCCAGTCGGCGCGGCCGGCCGGGGCCGACGTGTGGCCGATCGTGGCGTTCTGGCCTTCCTTCAGCGCGGGCATGTCGACCTTGACGGTGGCCAGGTCCTTCTTGGACACCGTCTTCGTCAGTCCGTTGGGTGCGTGGCCCTTCTGGTACCAGGCCAAACCGTAGAAGTCCGCGCCCGCGTTCCAGAACGTCGCGGTCTTGCCGGTGACCTCCGGCGAGTCCGGGCCGAGGCTCGCGACGCCGAGATGGCCGATCGAGCCGCCGACCGAGAAGTTGCCGATGGTGTAGCTGGTGCCGTTGACGACCCGCTCGAAACCGGTCTGCAGCAACGAGAGCTGCGCGGTGACGGGCAGCTTCACCTCGACGTGCCCGGCCTGGCGGGCGTCGAGGTTGATCGTGGTGGCGCCGGTGACGGTCAGGTTCGGGTAGTTGATGACGTCGTGGGTGTAGGCGCCCTCGGACGACATGACGCTGCCCGTCAGGACGTAGCGTCCCTTGGCGAGGCGGGCGACGCCGGTCTCGCTGTTCGGCCACACGCGGGCGCCGGTGTCGACGTTGATCAGGAACGCGAACGTCTGGGTCGTGGAGACACCGGAGCGCTCGGTGCCGGTGATCTTGACGTCGTAGCTCTCGGTTTCCAGGTCGACGACCACCGCGGTGCGAAGTCCACTTGCGACGATCGCGCCGCCCATGACGCCACCGTTCGGCTGCTTGGCGATGTCCGCGGTGACCGTGGCTTTCGCGGAACCACCCGCGGGTACGGTGAGTTTCGCGGGGGAGACGCTGAACAGCGAGCCGTTCGTCTCGGTGGTGAGGTCGAGGGTGACCGGTTCGGAACCCGCGTTGGAGTAGGTGATCTCCTTGCTCAGCGGGGCTTGACCGGTGTGCGGCCACTGGTGCGAGCCGAAGCTGACGCTGGTCGGGCTCGACGTCACGTTCTGCTTGATCAGCTTGGCGACGTCGACGCGGCCGGAGCCCTGTTCGAACGGGGTCAGCTTCGCGGTGGGGGTGGTGCTGCCGGTGAGGCGGGCCTTGAGCTCGCCGCCCTTCAGCTCCGGGTGCTGCTGGCGCAGCAGTGCCGCCGCGCCCGCCACGTGCGGCGTGGCCATCGACGTGCCGTCCAGCGAGGTGTAGCCGTCGGCGACCGGCGGGCCGATCCGGCCGTCGGAGTGCAGGGCGGCGACGATGCCGACGCCCGGCGCGGTGAGGTCGGGCTTGAGCGTGCCTGCCTTGGTCGGGCCGCGGCTCGAGAACTCCGCGATCTGGTTGTCGTGGTCGACCGCGCCGACGGTGAGGGCCGCGTCGGCGGAGCCGGGGGAGCCGATGGTGCTCGCGTTCGGGCCGCTGTTGCCGGCGGCGATCACGAACAGCGTGCCCTGCTCGGACAGCCGGTTCACGGCTTCCTCAAGCGGTTCGATCTCCGGGGTGTCGTAGCCGCCGAGGCTCATGTTGACGACCTGGGCGCCCTGTTCGACGGCCCACTCCATGCCGGCGATGATGCCGCTGTCCTGGCCGGAACCGTTGTCGCCCAGCACCTTCACGTCGAGGATGCTCGCGTCCGGTGCGACCCCGTGGTACTTGCCGCCGCTCTTCGCGCCGGTGCCCGCGATGATCGACGCCACGTGCGTGCCGTGGCCGTAGTGGTCGCCGTCGTCCGGGGAGCTCGTGAAGTTGCGCGAGCCGATCTCGCGGTCCTTGAGGTCCGGGTGGGTGTTGTCGACGCCGGTGTCGAGGACGGCGACGGTGGTGCCCTTGCCGGTGAAGCCCGCGGCGTACGCGGCCGGGGCGTTGATCTGCGGCACGCTGCGGTCGAGGCTCGCCCTGCGCTTGGCGTCGAGCCAGATCTTCTTCGCGCTCGACGTCGAGAGACCGCCCACGAGCGGCGTCTTGGCGGCGTCGAACGCCACACCGTTGATGCTGTGCAGCTGGATGCCGGACTGCGCGCTCAGGGTGCCGGCGGGGTAGGTGACGATCACCGGCAGGGCGCCGCCGTACGTGGCGAGCTCGGTGACGTCGAACAGGCGCTCGTCGAGACGGCCGGCCGAGATCATCGGGATGGCGTCGTTCGGCACCACGTACTCGTGGCCCTGAGCGGTGTATGTGGTGAAGAGGACGTGCTCGCGGCCCGGCGCCGGTCTGATGGCGCGCTGTCCGGTGAGCACCTGGTCACCCGTGATGAGGGTGACGCCCGGTGCGTCGGCTGCTCGCAGGGGAGAGGCATGTGCCTGGCCGGCGGTGAGCAGGGCACCGGCCAGGACGACGACTCCGAGTAGGCGCACCCGGTCCTCCGTAGGTCGTGAGAGCGTTCTCACGGACCGTAGTGAGACGATCACCTGGTGGCAAGGTCTAAACCAATTTCCGGTACCGGGCGTCTCAGCACGTCGGTTCGGGGGTGGCGCATTAATCTTTGCGCCATGACAGGCCTGCGCGAACGCAAGAAGGCGGCTACCAGGGTGGCGCTGGGGGACGCCGCGTGGAGCCTGTGCGTCGAGCGCGGCTACGACGGCGTGACGGTGGAGCAGATCGCGCGGGCGGCCGGGGTGTCGCTGCGGACGTTCTTCAACTACTTCTCCTCGAAAGAGGAAGCCGTGATGGCCGGCGACAAGCAGACGGCCGAGACGTTCGTGCGGGCGTTCGCGGCCCGGCCGGCGGACGAGCCGGTGCTGGTGGCGTTGCGCGGGGCGTTGCAGTCGATCTATCCGCAGGACGTCGACCTCGAACGCCTGCGCCAGTCGCGGGAGCTGCGCCGCCACCCGGCGCTGCTGCCGCACGTGTTCGCCGCCTACTCCGCTCGTGAACAGGAGCTGACCGCGGTGATCGCGCGGCGGTGCGGGCTCGACGCCTCGGTGGACCCGTACCCGCTGGTCACGGCCTCGACGATCCTGGCGACGTTGCGCGCGGTCGTGCAGTGGTGGCTGGACACGCCGTCCGCGTCCGAGAAGTACACGGCGGCCGAGCTGGTCGGGGAGATGATCGACCAGCACGGGGCGGGCACCATCCCGGCCGAGCAGTGGGGGTTGACCGGTGCGGCCAAGCCAGCCGGTGTGGGCGTTGAGCAGGGCCGTAGTAATTTGTG
>NZ_JBEXPJ010000190.1:0-16160 GCF_040611995.1 Lentzea sp. NPDC006480 | reverse complement strand
GTACGAACTCCACAGCGTTTTCCTATCGACGTCGAGTGGCCAGGAACCCGCGCACGCCCAGCCGCCGTGCCGGCGACGGCCGGTTCCGAGGGCGGTTGGTAGCAGGTAGAGGCGATTTGATCAAGAGTTGGTGGTACTTGCAGACGCCGACAGCGCCACCTAGTGGCAGTGGCCGTCCCGCCCGAGTGTCTCCTCAGGCGTCACGCCGGGCCGGGTCCACTGCGGGGTCGGCCTGCCGGTCGGCCCCCACGTCGCGTTGCCGTCCACGTCCGTCCGCCAGAACCAGCCCGCGTCACGGCCCTCAGGCCACCCGTCCGGGACGACCTCCCACTTCTCGCCGCGCCCGTACGGCGTCATGTCGAGCAGCGCCAACGACCCGTTGACCCGCTCGGTCCCGCGCCCGGTCGTTCGGTACGTGAGGAACACACGCTCTCCGTCCCGCAGGAAGCACGCGAAGTACCCCATGTCGCCCCCGATCGGTGCGGGCACGTCCCGCACCGAGTACCAGGGCTGCGTGTAGCCCATGAACGCGATGAACGGCTCCACCTCCTCCCACGCGCCCACGGTCAACACAGCGAACGACACTCCGCGCGCGTGCAGGTAGGAGGCGTCCGGGAAGTGCCACGGTACGTGCGTGCAGCCCTCGCACTGGCCCTGGTGGGGCGCGCCGTCCCACCACATGTGCTGGTAGACCACGAGCTCGTCGCGTCCCTCGAACAACGACACGAACGGCACCGGGCCGGCCGGACCGACGACCAGAGCCGAACCGTCGACCTCGACCATCGGCAACCGCCGGCGAGCCGCGGCGAGAGCATCTCCCTCACGCGTGTGGGCCTTCTCCCGGACCAGCAGTTCCTCCCGCGCGGCTTCCCAGGCCGAGAAGGAGACAACGGGTGGGGTCATGACGTCCTCCAAGCATGTCTGCATCCCTGACACGGACATGTCGAAGCCGACATCGCGATCTCGACATCACGGCCGCCACAATCTCCACGCCCGCGGGCTCGCCGGCGAGTGGTGGCTGTTCGCCTCCCCGAACCGCAGCCGCACCCGCGCCCCGCCGAGCCGTCCGCGTTCCAGGTGGATCGTGCCGCCGGTGGCCTCCGCGGCGGCCCGGGCGATGTCCAGTCCGAGGCCGGTCGACCCGCCGCCGCTGCTGCCGCGGTGCAGAGCGGACGACGGATCAGCCACCCCGGAACCGCCGTCCTCGACCACCAGGGTCACCCAGCCGGCGTGCCGCACCACCGACACGCCGACCGGGGCGGCCGGGGGAGTGTGCCGGAAGACGTTCTCCAGCAACGCGTCCACCACCGCCCCGAGCGCGTCCGGAGCCAGCGGAACCCAGGCGGGCTCGCCGACGTCGACCTCGAGCAGCCGGCCCTGGTTCGAGGCGTGCGCGGACCAGAACGCCATCCGCGTCTCCACCACCGATGCCACGTCGCACGTACTGGCCGCCGAACCCTCGGAAGGCTGCAACGCCTGGATGATCCGGTCCACGTCGTGCCCCAACGTGCTGACAGCGCTGCGAATCCGGTCGGCGACGGCCCCCGAGCCCACCGCGTCGGCGTCCAATCGCAAGGCGGCCAGTGGCGTCCGCAACCGGTGCGACACGTCCGCGATCATCTCGCGTTCCTTGGCCAGCAACGAGGAGTTCTGCTCGGCAGCCGCGTTGATGGACGCGGCCAGCGCCTCCAGCTCGACCGGCCCCCGCAACCGCACCCGCCGCCCGGGCGAGGAAGCCAGCACCCGCAACGCGCGCAGCACCGGCGTGAAAGGCCGATGCCCCAACCACACCGCGGCACCCAGCGCCACCGCGGAAACGCCGAGCACCGACAGCACCGCGCCGACCGGGAACGGCACCGCGCCGGGCACGACCGAAACCACCGCTCCGCCAACGGAAGCGACCGGCGCACCACCACCGGCTCCGAGCCGCGTCCCGTCCGCCAGCACCACGGACAACCGCCCCTCGGCCCCGGCGGAGGTTCGCGCGATCGTCCCCCGGACGGCGTCGGCGTCAGAAGACACCGCGAGCACAGCGGCGACGACCGCCGCGTCGCGCTGATCAGCCGCGGCGGCCACCGCCCCTGCCTGCGTGAACAACAAGAACCCGGCAACCGCAAGGGAAACCACCGTCACCAGCCCGGCGGCGACCAGCAGCGCACGGGTGATGACCGATCTCATTCGGGCGCCGCCAGCTTGAACCCCACACCCCGGACCGTGTGCAGATAACGGGGATGCGCCGCGGTCTCGCCGAGCTTGCGCCGCAACCAGGAAGCGTGCACGTCGATCGTCTTGTCGTCACCGACGTACGGATGCCCCCACACGGCCTGGATCAGCTCGCGCCGCGAGATCACCCGCCCCGGCCGTTGCGCGAGATAGGCCAGCAGGTCGAACTCCCGCCTGCTCAACGCGAGCGCGCAGTCACCGAGCGTGGCCATGCGCTGAGCGAGGTCGACCGAAAGCTCGCCCAGCACCACGACCTCGGAAGCCGCGGCGGCGGAACCACCCGTTCGCCGCAGCAGCGCGTTGATGCGCGCGGCCAGGTGCTCGGACGAGAACGGCTTCACGATGTAGTCGTCCGCGCCGGCGTTCAACGTGCTCACGACCGAGTTCTCGGCCCCGCGCGCGGTGGCCACGATGACCGGCACGTTCGACACCCCGCGCAGCATCCGCAGGGCAGCCACGCCGTCCAGGTCCGGCAGCCCCAGGTCCAGTATCACCAGGTCCAGCTCGGACGTGCCCGCCTCGCGCAGTGCGGCCACGGCGGTGCCGACGGCCTGCACGACGTGCCCGAGGTCGGTCAGCGCGTGCACGAGCGCCGCCTGGACCACCGGGTCGTCCTCGACCACCAGCACCTTCGACATACACGCAGCGTAAGCAGCGAACCCGCCGATTGGGAGAGGTGTTGCGAGCTTATCGAGATCGTGTTTCGTCCTTAAATCTTCCTTAGGGATGGCGGCCCTACGGTCTGCAGTCACACCGAACCGGGGAGTTCTCGTGGCAGAAGTCGTTCTGACGGGTCTGGGCAAGGCGTACGGCGACGGCACCCGCGCGGTCACCGACCTGAACCTGGAGATCCGCGACGGGGAGTTCCTGGTGCTCGTGGGCCCGTCGGGCTGCGGGAAGACGACGGCGCTGCGGATGATCGCCGGGCTCGAGCAGATCACCGAGGGCAGCATCCGCATCGGCGAGCACGTCGTCAACGACGTGCCGTCCCGTGACCGCGACGTGGCGATGGTGTTCCAGTCGTACGCGCTCTACCCGCACCTCAACGTGTACGACAACATCGCGTTCGGCCTCACGCTGCGCAAGCTCGACAAGAAGGAGATCGACCACCGGGTCCGCGAGGTCGCCGACGTGCTCGAACTGACCGAGCACCTGGACCGCAAGCCCCGCAACCTCTCCGGCGGTCAGCGGCAGCGCGTCGCGATGGGCCGGGCGATCGTGCGGGCGCCGCAGGCGTTCCTGATGGACGAGCCGCTGTCCAATCTGGACGCCAAGCTGCGCGTGCAGATGCGTGCCCAGATCGCTCGCATCCAGCGCGAGATCGGCGTGACGACCGTCTACGTCACGCACGACCAGACCGAGGCGATGACGCTCGGCGACCGGGTCGCGGTGATGCGACGCGGTGTGCTGCAACAGGTCGGGCCTCCGCAGGAGCTGTACGACCGCCCGGTGAACCTGTTCGTCGCCGGGTTCATCGGCTCGCCGGGCATGAACCTCGTGTCCGCGAAGCTGGACCAGGACCCGGACGGCCGCTTCTGGGTCTCGCTCAACTCCGACACCCTGCTGCTGCCGGAATCCGTGCTGCGGCAACGGCCCGCGCTGGAACAGTACGTCGGCCGCGACGTCGTCGTCGGCATCCGGCCGGAGGACATGGAGGACACCGCGCTCGCGGACGCTCGCGAGGGCCAGATCCTGCACTCCGTCGCCGACCTGGTCGAGGCGATGGGGTCGGACGTCCTCGTGCACTTCCCGGTCGACGTGCCGCCCGTCGTCACCGACGACACCCGTGAGCTCGCTCAAGACGCCGGAACCGACGACCTGCCGAAGACCGGCGGCAAGGGGACCGTCCTGGTCGGACGGTTCAGCCCGCGCACCCGCATCTACGAAGGACAGCCCGTCGCCGCCTGGGTGGACACCTCCCGGCTGCACTTCTTCGACCCGGCCACCGGGTCCTCGATCTGGAAGTAGGAGCTTCAGTGACAACACAGTGGAAGCGACTCGCCGCACTGCTCGTGTTCACCGCAGTCGCCGGAACCGCCGCGTGTTCCGGAGGTGCCGCGGGAACGAGCTCGGAGGACCTCAAGGGCCAGACCGTCGAGATCGTCGGCCCGTGGACCGGTGACGAGCAGAAGAGCTTCGAGAAGGTGCTGCAGGTGTTCAAGTCCCAGACCGGCGCCGACGTCAAGTACACACCGGCCGGCGACGAGCTGCCGACCGTGCTGCAGACGAGAGTCTCGGGTGGCACACCGCCGAACGTCGCGCTGATCGCCCAGCCCGGCCTCGTCGCCCAGTTCGCCAAAGCCGGTGCCCTGAAGCCGGTCGCCACCGACGTCGACAAGGCCGTCACCGAGCACAACGCGGCCGTGTGGAAGAAGTTCGCCAGCGTCGACGGCAAGCTCTACGGCTTCACCTTCAAGACCGCCAACAAGTCCGCGTTCTGGTACAGCGAGAAGGCGTTCCAGCAGGTCGGCGCGACGCCGCCGGCGACGTGGGACGACCTGGTGAAGACCAGCAAGGCGATCGCCGAGACCGGTCTCGCGGCGGTGTCGGTCGGCGGTGCGGACGGCTGGACGCTCACCGACTGGTTCGAGAACGTCTACCTGCGCACGGCAGGGCCGGACAACTACGACAAGCTCGCCAAGCACGAGATTCCGTGGACCGATCCCTCGGTGAGGAAAGCGTTGGAGGAACTGGCGAAGCTCTGGGGCGACCCGACGCTCGTCGCCGGTGGCGCGCTGCAGACCGAGTTCCCCAAATCCGTGATCAACGTCTTCGGCGACCAGCCGTCGGCCGCGATGGTCTTCGAGGCGGACTTCGTGGCGAGCGTGATCTCCACGAACACCAAGGCGAAGGTCGGTCAGGACGCCAAGTTCTTCCCGTTCCCCTCGGTCGCGGGCAGCAAGGACGCCGTGGTCGCCGGTGGTGACATGGCCGTGCAGTTCAAGGACGACAAGGCGACGACCGAGCTGATGAAGTTCCTGGCCTCGCCGGAGTCCGGGAAGATCTGGGCGGAGCTCGGCGGGTTCCTCTCGCCCAACAAGGACATCCCGGAGTCGGCCTACCCGGACGACGTCACGCAGGACCTGGCGAAGCGGATCGTCGCCGCGGGCGACAACGTGCGGTTCGACATGTCCGACCTGGCGCCGGCCGCGTTCGGTGGCACGAAGGGCGCGGGGGAGTGGAAGGACCTGCAGGACTTCCTCGCCGACCCGAAGAACGTCGACGGCATCATGGCGCGCCTGGAAGCCAACGCGGCCAAGGCATACGGCAAATGATGCCCAGAAAGATCAGGCTCAGCACGAACGTGGACGTCGCGCCGGGGCGCTCGCCCCGGCAGGCGATCCCCTTCCTGCTCCCCGCGCTGCTCGTGCTCGCGGCGCTCGTGCTGTACCCGCTGGTGTTCTCGCTGATCCGCAGCTTCTTCGACGCGTCCGGGGACGAGTTCGTCGGCCTGCGCAACTACGTCGACACGTTCACCGACCCGCGGACGCTGATCGCCTTTCGCAACAACGTGATCTGGGTGGTGGTCGCTCCGGCGGCCGTCACCGGCATCGGTCTCGTGCTCGCCGTGCTCACCGAACGGATCCGCTGGGCGACCGCGTTCCGGCTGGTGCTGTTCATGCCGATGGCGATCTCGTTGTTCGCCTCGGGCATCATCTTCCGGCTCGTCTACGAGGAAGCGCCGAACCAGGGCGTGGTGAACGCGGTCCTGGTCGGCGTGCACGACGTGTTCAGCCCGTCGTCGCAGTTCCCCGGTGCGCGGCCGCGCACCGGTTACACCGCGACGGAAGCGGGATTCCTGGGAACCGCGCCAGTGCAGGCCGGCGACACGGTGTTGGTGCCGCTGGTGGGTTTCAGCCCGCAGCAGGTGCCCGCGCAGGCACTTCCGGCGTCCGCGCCCACCGCGGGTGCCGGCGAGCTGCGCGGCGTGGTGTGGCTCGACGTGTCGGTCAACGGCAGCTCGGGCAAGATCGACCCGATCGAGCGCGGGCTGCCCGGTGTGGCGGTGGAGGCGGTGCGGGACGGGCAGGTCGTGGCGCGCACGACCACCGGTGACGACGGCAGGTTCACGTTCCCCGACCTGGCGCGGGGTGAGGTCGTGGTCCGCCTGCCGTCGTCGAACTTCTCGCTGCCGTTCCGCGGCCTGACGTGGCTGGGCTCGTCGCTCATCACGCCGGTGATCATCTCGTCCTGGATCTGGATCATGACCGGGTTCGCGATCACGTTCATCGCGGCCGGCCTGTCCGCGATTCCGCGCGATGCCCTGGAAGCGGCACGGGTCGACGGCGCGACGGAGTGGCAGGTGTTCCGGCGCGTCACGATCCCGTTGCTCTCGCCGGTGCTGCTGGTCGTCTTCGTGACGCTGGTGATCAACGTGCTGAAGATCTTCGAGCTGGTCTTCGTCATCGCGCCCGGCTCGGTGCAGGAGCAGGCGAACGTGCTGGCGCTGCAGATGTGGCAGGTGTCCTTCGGCGCGGGCGGCGACCAGGGCGCGGGCAGTGCGCTGGCCGTGATCCTGTTCGTGCTGGTGGCCCCGGCGATGCTGTTCAACATCCGCCGATTCCGACGGGAGCGGTCGTGACCCTGGTGGCAGAAGAGGTCCGCATCGAGGTGCCCGTGTCGGGTGCGCCCAGACGCGGGGTGCTGTCCCGGCTGGCGTCCCGGCTGGGCAACGGTTTCGTGCAGCTGGTGCTCGCTCTGGTGGCGTTGTTCTGGCTGGTGCCGGTGTTCGGCCTGCTGATCGCGTCGTTGCGCGACGAGTCGGCGAACACCTCCAGCGGCTGGTGGACGATCTTCACCAGTCCCGCCCAGCTCACCCTGGACAACTACGCCGACCTCGTGGCGAACCAGGCGGTGTGGCAGTCGTTCCTCAACACCTTCTACATCGCCGTGCCCGCAACGGTTCTGGTCGTGGTGATGGCGGCGCTGGCGTCGTACGCGTTGTCGTGGATCGAGTTCCCCGGCCGGGACGCGCTGACCGTGGTAGTCGTCGGTCTGCTCGTGATGCCGGTCCAGGTCGCGTTGATCCCGGTCGCCAAGCTGTTCGGCGCGTTGGGCCTGTTCGGCACCATCACCGGTGTGGTGCTGTTCCACGTCGCGTTCGGCCTGCCGTTCGCCATCTTCCTGCTGCGCAACTTCTTCACCGGCATCCCGCGCGACCTGATCGAGGCCGCGCGGATGGACGGCGCCACCGAGTGGGTGATCTTCAAACGCGTCGTGCTCCCGGTCGCCAAGCCCGCGATCGCGTCGCTGACGATCTTCCAGTTCCTCTGGGTGTGGAACGACCTGCTGGTGGCCCTGGTGTTCGCGGACCAGGACTCGGCGCCGATCACGGTGGCGCTGCGGGCCCAGCTGCGGCAGTTCGGCACCAACATCGACATGCTCGCGACCGGCGCGTTCCTGTCGATGATCGTGCCGCTGGCGGTGTTCCTGGTGTTCCAGAAGTACTTCGTGCAGGGCGTGCTGGCCGGGTCGACCAAGTGATCAGGGGGTGTGAAGGCCGGTTGCCGCCCCCGTCGCGGCAACCGGCCTTCCTGGAGTGACCGGGTCCCCCTCTCCCCGCGGAGCCGTCCCGGTCACGATCCTGGAGCACATTCTTTAGGCCGAACGGCGGCGGCGACAGCGACAACCCGCACAACCCACCGATACAGTTCGGGTACGGGAGGGGTGTGTGGACGGGTCCTTCGGCGCACTGCTGCGTCATCACCGCCTGGCCGCGGCGCTGACCCAGGAGGCGCTGGCCGAGCGGGCGGGAATCAGCGCGCAGGCCGTCGGCGTGCTCGAACGCGGAGTCCGCCGCTACCCCCACCGCGAGACCGTGTCCCGGCTGGCCGGCGCGTTGCGCCTGAGCCAGGAGGAGCACGCCGGGCTGGTCGCCGCGGCGTCGCGGGCGCCGGTGCCGAGGGCCGAGGTTTCCGCTGACCACGTCGTGGCGGCTCAGCTGCCCGCCGCCGTCGAGGGGTTCACCGGCCGGGACGACGTCCTGCGCGCGATGGACGGGCTGCTCGCGCGTGAGCCGAACGCGGTGGTGGTGTCCGCGATCGCGGGCATGGCGGGCATCGGCAAGACCACGCTCGCGGTGCACTGGGCTCACCGCGCCCGGTCGCGGTTCCCGGACGGACAGCTGTTCCTGAACCTGCGCGGCCACGGCGGCGGTGCCCCGCTGACCCCGCTGGAGGCGTTGACGCACCTGCTGACCGGGCTCGGCGTGGATCGCGCCGAGGTTCCCGCCGACGTCGAGGCCGCCGCGGCCCGGTACCGGACGTTGCTGGCGGACCGGCGTGTCCTGGTGGTGCTGGACGACGCGGTGGACGCCCGTCAGGTGCGCCCGCTGCTGCCCGGTTCCGCCGGCTGTCTCGTGCTCGTGACCAGCAGGTATCGGCTCGACGGCCTGGTGGCTCGCGACGGTGCCCGGCGGGTGCAGCTCGACCTGCTCGATCGCGACGCCGCTCGCACCCTGCTCACGCGGGTGCTCGGCTTCGAACGTGTGCAAGCGGAACCCGTCGACGACCTGATCGACCTGTGCGCGGGCCTGCCGCTGGCGTTGCGCATCGCGGCCGCGCATCTCCTCGGCGGCCGGTCGATCGCGAGCTACGTGGCCGCGCTGCGTTCCGGCGACCGGCTCGCGTCGCTGGCGGTGCCCGGCGATCCCGACACGGCGGTGGGTGCGGCGTTCGACCTGTCCTACGAGGCGCTGGACCCGCAGTCGCGCCGGGTGTTCCGGTTGATGGGGCTCATGCCGGGCCGGGACCTGACGGCCGACGCGATCGCCGCGCTGACCTCGCTCGACGACGCGGAGACCGCCCGTTGCCTGCACGCGCTGACGGCGGCGCACCTCGTCGACGAGCACCAGCCGGGCCGCTACACGTTCCACGACCTGTTGCGCCTGCACGCCGCCCACCTCGCCGACGCCGAACGCCCGGCCGCCACCGAACGCCTCTGGGGCCACTTCGCTTTGACGTTGCTGAACGCCGGTGAGCGCGTCGATCCGCGCACGTACCGGCACGTGCTGGCCGAGGACTACCGGCACACGACGTTCATCGACGACACCATCGCGAACACGTGGATCGACGTCGAGACCGAGAACCTCGTCGCCACCACGCACGCCGCCGCGGCCGCCGGGCACACCCGCCTGGCCGTGCAGCTGCTGATCGCGCTGCACCCGCAGTTCGAACGCCACCGGATGCACGCCGTCTGGCTCGGCACCGGCACCGCGGTGCTGGAGGCGGCGCGGCGCAGCGGTGATCTGCTGGCCGAGGCTCATGCGTTGCGGATCATCGGCGACGCCCACTGGTGCGGTTGCGACTACGAGCAGTCGCTGACGTTCCTGGGTGCGGCGCTCGTTGCCGCAGAATCGTTGGGGCACAACGAGTTCTACCGCGTGGTGTTGTGCGCGCTGGGCAGGACGTCGATCTCGATGGGCCGCCCTCGCGACTGCGCCGACTACTACCTGCGGGCCCGCGAGCTCTGGCAGCAGGACGGCCGCCCCGCCGCCGGCTCGCTGGTCCTCGGCGACGCGTACTGGGAGCTCGGCGAACTGGAGCGCGCCTACGAACTGCACACCGAGGCGATCTCCTCCGCGCGCCGCAAGGGAGTCCGCTACGGCGTGCTGCTGGGCGAAACCCACGCGGGCCGCTCGTGCCAGGCACTCGGCCGGCTGGAGCGGGCGATCGAGCACTACTCGGCGGGCCTCGCGCTGTGCCGGGAGTTCGCCGAGCCGGCCGAGGAAGCGGGCAACCTCGCGAACCTTTCCGGCGCCTATCGCGATCTCGCTCAGTACGACCTGGCGCTGGACACCGCCCGTGAAGCGTTGGAGATCGCCACTCGGCTCGGCATGCGGCGCACCCAGATCAGCGCGTGGCACGTGCTCGGCAGCACCCACCTGCTGCTCGGGTACGACGACGAGGCTCGCTTCGAACTGCGCACGGCATTGGACTTGGCGGTCGCCGCGTCGCATCAGCGGGGGCGGTGTGACGCGCTGATCTCGTTGGCGGCGCTGCATCTTCGTCATGCCGAGCACGATCTTGCCCGTGCCTCGGCTGAGGAAGCGCTTGCGATCAGCCGCGGCACCGGGCATCGGCTCATCGAGGGGGAGAGCCTGCGCGTGCTCGCCGAGGTGGATCTCGCGCTGGGCCGGCTCTCCGACGCACGCGTTCGTGCCGAGGAAGCCGGTGCGCTGCACGCGGAGTCCGGCTTTCGGCTTGGCGCAGAACGGGTCGCGCACGTCCTGCGCCGTGTCGCCGACGCCGGTTAGCAGGGAAGGCTCAGGCCGCGGAGACGTTCGTCAGCTCGACGTGGTCGCCCCGCAGCGGCATGCCGGCAGGCCAGGCCACGGTCACCGTGTACCCGCCACCGGCGACCGGCAGGTTCAGGTTGACCACGCTCGGCTGGAACGTGACCGGCGCCTGCGACGCCATCAGGATCCGCGACTCGGCGGGCTTGCCGGGCTGCACGTTCACCGGCGCCGGCACGCTGTGCGGGTCGTCGAGCACGACCTGGATGGTGCTGCCGTCTGCCTCGCTGTGCCCGCTGCCCTTGGTGAACGTGACGGCGGTCGGCGCGCCCTGGAGGCTGCAGTTGGTGTGCGGCCCGGCGGCGGCGTAGTGGATGACGTAGGCCTGCTGGCCCGCGGCGGAAGTCGGATCCTTCGTCACGGAGACGACGAGGTCCGAGGTGTCGCACGGCTTGTCGGACGGGTTGGCGGACGCGGTCGCGGCCAGCAGCGGGAGGGTGGCGGCGGTCAGCAGCGCGGCGATGCTGACACCTGCGATTGTCTTGTTCATCGTGCACCTCTTTCGGTCTTACCTAGAAAGATGTCCACGAAGCGACGAGGTTCACCTGGGTGATGTTCGTCCTAATGGAGCAACCAGGCGTTGGTTCAAACGTCGCAAACGTCGGGGCACGCCGTTGATCACCGAATATTGTTGCCGGCGTGACGAGCCGGTTCAGCGCGCTGCTGCGACGACTTCGCCTGCGCGCCAACATGACGCAGGAGCAACTGGAGGAGCACTCCGGCGTCTCGGTCCGCACCATCCGCAGGTTCGAGACGGCCGAGCGCGCCAACCCCGGTGTCGGCACGGTCCGCCGCCTCGCCGATGCCCTGGGTCTTTCTCCGGACGAACGGGACAGCCTCCTCGCGGCCGCGATCGGCTCGCCCGCATCCGCCGCGCCGACGCCTCGTCAGTTGCCCGCCTCGCCAGCGGAGTTCGTTGGCAGACAAGAGGAACTCGCCGCGCTGGACCGCGCGGTGGGCGCGGTGTCGGCGGCCAGTGGAGGCGGTGGGGTCGGCAAGACCTGGACGGTGCTGCACTGGGCTCACCGCAACCTGCACCGGTTCCCGGACGGCCAGCTGTTCGTCGACCTGCGTGGCTTCGACCCCGGTGGCAGGCCGGCGCGCCCGGCCGAGGTGGTCCGCGGGTTCCTCGACGCGCTGGGTGTCGAGCCGACGGCGATCCCGGCCGGCGAGGACGCTCAGACGGCGTTGTACCGGACTCTGCTGGCGGACAAGCGAATGCTCGTCGTGCTCGACAACGCCCGCGACTCCGCCCAGGTCGTGCCGCTGCTGCCGGGCAGCAGCAGCTGCACCGTCCTGGTCACGAGCCGCGACCGGCTGGCGGGCCTGGTCACCGCGCACGGTGCCGTGCCGCTGCCCCTCGGCGTGCTGGACGACGGCGAGGCCTGGGACGTGCTGTCGCGCCGCCTCGGTGCCCGCCTGGACGCCGAGTCCACCGCCGACCTGCTGAGCCACTGCGCCGGACTGCCGCTCGCCCTGGCCGTGGTGGCCGCTCGCGCCGTGCTGCGTCCCGACGTCTCGCTGACCACGCTGGCCGCGGAGCTCCGCGACGTCTCGACCCGCCTGAACGCCCTGGACACCGGTGATCCCGCGGCGAGCGTCCACGCGGTGCTGTCGTGGACCTGTGGTGCGCTGGACGACGAGCAGGCCGCCGCGCTCGCCCTGCTGGGGCTCAACCCAGGCCCGGACATCAGCGTCCCCGCCGCGGCGGCCCTGGTCGGCGCACCCGGCGTCGGCACGGCGTTGCGCGCGCTGGAACGCGTGTCGGTGATCGAGCAGCACGCCCCCGGCCGCTACCGCATGCACGACCTCGTCAAGCTCTTCGCCCTCGACCAGGCCCGCCACCTGCCGCCGGGAACGCAGGACGCGGCCCGGCGCCGCCTGGTCGAGTTCTACCTGCACACCGCGCACGCCGCCGACGTGGTCCTGGAGCCGCACCGCCCGCCCATCGAGCTGCGCACCCCGCCCTGCACGCTGCCGGACCCGATGGCGTGGTTCGCCGCCGAACACGCCAATCTCCTGGCCGCACAACGACTTGCGGTCGCCCAGCGCTGGCACGACACGACCTGGCAGCTCGCGTGGAGCCTGAACACGTTCCACAGCAGGCGCGGCCTGGCCCACGACCGCCTGGCCACGTGGCAGACGGCCCTGGAGGCGACCGCCACCCTGCCCGCCGCCCGGCTGCGCGTGCTGCGGCTCCTCGGCTACGCCTGCGCGGGCCTGGGTCGTCACGAGGAAGCGACCACGCATCTGCACGAGGCCGTCCGCCTCGCCGAGAGCCGGCAGGATCTGACCGAACAGGGCCGGGCGCACCAAACACTCGCCCGCGCCTGGGAGATGCGCGGCGACCAGCGGCGCTCCTACGACCACGCGGTCGAGGCCCTGCGGGTCTACCGCCTCCTCGACCGTCCGGTGTGGATCGCCGAGGCCCTCAACGCCGCCGGCTGGTCGGCCGCCGTCCTCGGTGAGCACGACACCGCCCGTGCACACTGCGAGGCCGCGCTGGCCCTGCATCGCGAGCAGGACAACCCGGACGGCGAGGCCGACACCCTCGACAGCCTCGGCTACCTCGCCCACCAGACCGGCGACCACGACCAGGCCGTCGACCACTACAACCAGGCCCTGACCCTGTTCCGCCGCCTCGACTACACCTTCGAGGCCGCCGGCACGCTCGAACGGCTCGGGCACCCGCACCTCGCCCTCGGCCAGCACGACCAGGCGCGAGCGGTGTGGCGGGAGGCGCTGGTGATCTACCGGTCCCAGCAGCGCACGGCGGAGGCCGAGCGGGTCGAGGCGGCCCTGGACTCGGTGCCGTCCACCGCCTGAGCCTCAGTCGTCGCCGAACAGCATGGCCGCGACCCGGTGCGCCAGTTCCTCGGGGTTCTCGCCGGAGTCCAGGTTTCCGGTGTTCCACAACGTCGCGAACCCGTGCACGATCGACCACGCCGCGACGCCCGCCGTCCGCTGCTCGCCGGTCCGCTTCTCACCGAGCGCCTCGACCCCGCCCGCCAGCTCCGCGCCCGCCCGGTCGCGTGCCCGCGCCAGTGCCGGGTCATCGGTGTGGAGCAGGTCGGGCCGGAACATCACCTCGAAGTGCGCCTTGTGCCGCAACGCGAAGCGCACGTAGGTCACGCCCAGCTCGACGAACGAGTCCGTCTCCGCGCGGGTCGCGTTGAGGGCGTCGGCCAGGAGTGCGTAGCCCTCGGCGGCCAGTGCGGTGAGCAGGCCCGCCTTGTCCTTGAAGTGGTGGACGGGGCCCGCGTGCGAGACGCCGACGCGGCGGGCCAGGTCGCGCAGGCTCACGCCGGCCGGGCCGTGCTCGGTGATCGCGTCTACGGCGGCGGCGAGGACCGCCCGGCGCAGGTCGCCGTGGTGGTAGGGAGGCACGAGCGCAATCTTACCGTTGACAAGATGGCTTGTCGCCCGCAATCTTGTCGCTGACAAGTTCTGGGTTGAAGGGGGTGCGGAGATGGTTCCGCTCATCGCGTTGGTGGTCGTCACGTCGTCGCTGCTGATCGCGGGGAAGCTCGGGATGGCGAGGCTGAGCTCGCTGCCGGTCGCGTTGCGCGGCGGGCTCGCGGTCATGTTCGTGCTGACCGGGGGAGCGCACTTCATCGGCCTGCGCGAGGAGTTGATCGCGATGGTGCCGCCGTTCCTGCCGGCGCCGGGGCTGCTGGTCACCGCGACCGGTGTGCTGGAACTGGTCGCGGCGGCGGCGTTGCTGTGGGAGCGGACGGCGGGCTGGTCGGCGCTGGGGCTCACGGCGATGCTGGTCGCGATGTTCCCGGCGAACGTGCACAAGGCGCTCAACGGTCCGGTGCCGTGGAACGACCAGCTGGTGCCGCGCACGCTGATGCAGGTCGTGTTCCTGGCGGCCACGATCACGGTCGCGCGCCACTACCTCAAGGCACGGCAACCGGTCTGACTGTCACGTTCCGGGGCGCTCTCTCGTCCACCGGGCATGAAACTGCTGCTCGACCGGATCTGCCTGGCGTTCCTGGGAGTCACGGGCGCGTACGTCGGCGTCTTCGCCTACTTCGCCTCGCAGTCGTTCTACGACGGCTTTCCCGGGCTCGGACTGCGGTGGCTCCCGCAGCTCGGCCCGTTCAACGAGCACCTGATCAAGGACGTCGGCGCGTTCTACCTGGGGATCACCGTGCTGAGTTTCATCGCGCTGGCGAACGCCCGCAAGGCGATCGTCGTCCAGATGGCCGGCGCCGCGCTGCTCGTGTTCAACGTGCTGCACTTCTACTTCCACCTGACGATGCTGCACGTGTACGAGCCGCGCGACCAGTGGCTGAACGCGATCTTCCTGGGCCTGACCGTGGTGCTGTCGGTCATCCTGGTGATCCCGTCGCGCGCAACGCGGACTGCTCGCCCCGCCTGAGCGCCTCGACGTGCTCGGTGACGTTGAACGCGTCGCTCAACGTCCTGCCGCCGTCGAGCAGCTCGATCACCCGGTGCTCGGTGTTCTTGACGGCCAGCGCCGCGTCGAGGACGGCAGCGGCACGCTGCGGGTCGAGCACCACCAGACCCTCGTCGTCGGCGAGGACCAGATCGCCCGGATTCACCACGACACCACCGCACGTCACCGGCACCTGAAGCTCGCCGAGCTGTGACGCCGTGCCCGCGCGCGGCGTCACGAACCGGCTGTAGACGGGAAGCTCGCACGTCGACACGTACGCCATGTCGCGGTAGCCGCCGTCCACCACCACGCCGCCCAACCCGCGCGCCAACGCCCCTCGCGCGAACATCTCGCCGCCGAGCGCGGTCTCCCGTCCACCGCCGTCGACCACGATCACCGCACCGGGCCCGGCCGTCTCGACCGCCCGCAGCACGGCCAGGAAGTCCTCCCGGCACCGGACGGTGAACGCGGGCCCGAACACGCGTGTCGCCGCCGACCGGGCGCGGATCCCGCTGTCCATGACCCGCGTGGTCCGGTCGGCGTCGCAGATCGCGGTGGTGTCCACGGCGTGAAACCGCTCCAGCAGTTCCATCATCAGGCGTCCTCACGATCAGTTGCTCGCAGTAGTTGGTGCGCTCCACGGTATCCAGTTCCGCTGAGCGGGCTCTCTCCCTGTGTGCCAAGCCGAAACGGCGAAGGGGAGTAATGTGCTGACTTCGAAACGACTACTGACTGTGGTGATCGCGCTGGCCGCGGCGCTGGTCACGCCGGGGCTCGCGGTCGCCCAGGACGTGTCCGCGCAGGCCGGTCCGGCGACCGTGATCCGCAGCTTCGCCGCCCTGACCCAGAAGTGCATCGGTCTCGCGAACAACGGCAGCACCGCGAACGGCACGAGACTCGTGCTGTGGGACTGCCACTTCCACAACGACCAGTACTGGTACACGGGCGACGGCACGACCTTGCGCTCGTACGCGTCGGGATATCCGAACGGCAAGTGCGTCGGCCTCGCGAACAACGGCAGCACGGCCAACGGCACCGAACTTGTGTTGTGGGACTGCCACTTCCACAACGACCAGAACTGGCGGCTGTCCCCGCTCTCCGACGGCACGTTCGCGCTGTACAACGCCCCGTCCGGCAAGTGCGCGGGCCTGGCGAACAGCGGCAGCACCGTCAACGGCACCAAGCTCGTCCTGTGGGACTGCCACCTGCACCCGGACCAGCGCTGGTACTGACGCCTTC
>NZ_JBEXPJ010000189.1:0-16406 GCF_040611995.1 Lentzea sp. NPDC006480 | reverse complement strand
GAACCGGCGCGGCTCTGGTGGCCACCGCACTGGCGGCGCTCGCGGCCTGCACGGCGACGCTGATCTGGTTGTGGCCGAACGCCGACAACGCCTACGCGCTGCCGACGTCGTGGTTCGTCTGCTTCGTGATCGGTGCGGCCACCAGGCTCAAGCTGACCAGCGCGCCGAAGTGGGCGGTGCCGATCGCCCTCGCGGGAATCGTGGCGCTGTCCGTGGTTCCGTTGCGGGGCAGCGCGCTCACCTACCTCGTCGCGGGCCCCGCGATCGCGGCCTGCACGGCGGTGCTGCTGCTGGTCTGGTCGAAGTGGGAACAGGTCGCGACACCGGTCAAACCGCTGGTGGCGCTGGGAGTTCTCTCCTACGGCGCCTACCTGTGGAACTACCCGCTGACGCTGTGGCTGCGCCCGGAGCTGGGCGCCGCCGCCGGACCGACAGCGGCGGTCCTCACGGTTGTGGCGGCGGCGCTCAGCTGGCGTTACGTCGAGGAACCGGTCATGCGACGAGGAAGCCGTTCACCAGCGCGAGCCACGCCGGCTTGAGGTGCCAGCCGTCGGGCTCGTCCGGGTCGGCGTAGTAGATGCCGTGCGTGTCCGGGTTCGTGCCGCTGATGCGGTACGTCCACCACGCCCAGCCGATGGTGTTGTCCTCGAAGGCCTGCAGCACCGTGCGGGCCTTCGACTTCGCGTCCACGTCACCGCTCTCGATGCCGACCTGGTTGATCCACACCGGCACGGTGTGCGCGGCGCGGAAGTCGGTGATCTGCTTGATGCGGTTGAGCGGGTTGTCGAAGATGAAGTAGTTGCAGGTGTAGACGATCTTCGGGTCGACCGTCGTGTACGCGCCTTCGAGGTGTGCGCAGCTGTAGTTGTCGTTGGGCCCCACCACGATCGGCGTGCGCTTGTCGATCCCGCGGATCGCGAGCGTCATCTCGTCGTAGAACGCCCTCACCTGCGCGTCGCTCTGCCCGATCGGCTTCGGCTCCGGAAGGATTTCGAGCATCCCCATGTAGGGCGTGGTCTTGTAGCGCCGCACGAGGAACTGCCACACCTCCTTGAACTGCTGCTTCATCACGGGGTTCGTCCAGAAGTTGTCAGGACGCCCGCCCGCGCCCTGGCCGTAGTCCGAGTCGACGAACAGCGTGATCCACAGGTGCGCGTCGCTCGCCTGCTTGATCGTCTGGTCCAGCAGCGCGAGGTGGGCGGCGTCGATGTGACTGGGGTTGCCCGGATCGGGGTCGCGGCTGTCGACCCCGTCCTTCCAGTCGCCCCACCAGCGCAGCGGAATCCGCACCGAGTTGGCGCCCGCCGCCGCGTTGTCACCGGGGTCCTGCGGCTGGACCGTGCCCCACTGGCCCCAGTTGTACCCCCGCAGCACGATCGGGTTCCCCGCCGGATCCACGACGTTCGCCCCCGACACGGACAGACGTGCCGGTCCGGCCGCCGACGGTGCGTCCGCCGACGCCGCGGCGGTGCCCGCCAACAGCACCACCGCGGTCGTCAGACCGAAAACCACCCGTCTCAGCTTCATGTCCTACCCCTCTCAAGGAAACGTTCGGGGCAGTACGGTGCCGAACTCGGAACCGGGCGTGGTTCGGGTGATGTTCGGAGCACGTCAAGATCACTAGTTGCGATAGCGGAACAGAATCCTGCCGCGGTTCAGGTCGTATGGGTTGACCTCGACCAGGACCCGGTCGAACGGCAGGATCCTGATGTAGTTGCGCCGGATCTTGCCGCTGATGTGCGCGAGCACGTGGTGCCCGTTGGCCAGCTCCACCTTGAACTTCGCGTCACGAAGGCATTCCACGACGGTGCCCTCGACCTCGATTCCCGTCTTGGCCATCAGCGCAACACCAGTTCCAGGTTGCTGCCGACACGGCGCGCGCCGAACCCGTCGAACAACGCCACCGCGGCGGTGTTCGACTCGTTCAGCTCGGCCGACGCCACGGTGATGCCGCGCTCGTGCAGCGAACCCAGGGCGTGGCCGAGCAAAGCGCGCCCGACACCTCGACGCCGTGAGTCCGCGCGCACCGCGATCAAGCCGATGCGCGGCAGGCGATTCACGTGGGTCACGCGAATCAGCCCGGCATAGCGACCGTCCCGCACCGCCACTGAGTACAACGACGGGTCCACCACGCCGGGCCCCAGCAGTTCCGCGGGCATCTCCTGCCAGTCGACCTCGGCGCGGACCACGCGATCCAGCTCGGTCAGCGGTTCTTCCTCGGGCGCGATCACCGCGATGCCGGACGGCCGCGCCGCAGCGGTGGGCACCAAGCACTCCCATTCCCGGCGGCGGACCGAGAAACCCACGTCACGCCAGCGGGACGTCAGGTCGGCATCGGCTTCGTCGACCACCGTGTACAGCGGCCTCGGCAACTCCGGCAGCATCGTCGCGGCGAGGCGCTCGAACACGTCGTCACGCCACACGTCGATGCTCAGGAACGAACGACCGTCGGGCCGCGGCGAGACTTCTCCGCGACCGATCACCCGGTCGTCGCCGACTGCGTGCCAGCAGCGCTCCGAGACACGGGTCAAAACCAAAGAATCCAAAGCACTCATCCTCCGGGAAACCTCACCGAAGGTGCTCCGGGCGGACCCCTAGCCGCCCAACCGTGACGACCTGGGGAGCACCCACATCGAAACAGTGTTCATGGGTACTCACCTCCAAAGTCGAAGCCACGGCCGAGGAGCAAGGTAGAGACATCCGGCCGGCACGTCCACTGGATTAACCTCGGCAGCGTGCTGGACATCGCCGAAGTAGCCGAGAGGACGGGCCTGGCGCCGTCGGCTCTGCGGTTCTACGAGAAGAAGGGGCTGCTCACGCCGAGCGGCCGCAACGGCCTGCGCCGCACCTACGAACCCGAGGTGCTGCAGCGGCTGGAACTGATCAACTGCGCGCGCCGGGCGGGGTTCTCGATCGCGGAGATCAGCCGGTTCCTGGTCGCCACGCCCGGCGACACCGCGTTGCGCGCCAAGATGGCCGAGAAGGTCGCGGTGCTGAACGAGGACATCGCCCGGTTGCACCGCATGCGCGACAGCCTTGAGCATGCCTCGACCTGCACGCACGAGCCGTTGGTCGAGTGCCCGGACTTCAAGCGGAGGCTCACCCCATAGGCTGCCTATGTGCCGAGACGAGAACGGCCGCTGGGCCCGGAGGACAGCCCGCTGATCAGGTTCGCCGCGGATCTGCGTCTCCTGCGTCAGCGAGCGGGCAGCCCCACCTACCGCGAACTCAGCAAGCTCGCGCACTACGGCGTCACCACGCTGTCCGAGGCCGCGGCGGGACGTGAGCTCCCCACCCTGGCCGTCACACTCGCCTACGTCACGGCGTGCGGTGGTGACCCGGACGAGTGGCGCGCGAGGTGGGAAGAGCTCGCCAAGACAGCAGAGGACGACGCGAACCCGCCCTACGTGGGCCTCGCGCCGTTCCAGCCCGACGACGCGGATCTGTTCTTCGGCAGGGAGAAGCTCGTCGAGGAGCTGCTGTCGACCGTTCACAAGCGACAGTTCACCGGTGTGTTCGGCGCGTCCGGCGCGGGCAAGTCGTCACTCCTGCGAGCAGGCCTCATCCCGCACCTCGACAACGCCGTGCTGATCACGCCCGGCGAGCAGCTCCGAGACGCCGACGTCATCGTCGTGGACCAGTTCGAAGAGGTCTTCACCCTCTGCGAGGAGCCCGAGCGCACCACGTTCATCAGAGCGCTCACCGCACACACGGCCAAGATCGTGATCGGCGTCCGCGCCGACTTCTACGCCCACTGCGCGAAATACCCCGAACTCGTCGAGGCGCTCAAGGACGGCCAGGTCATGGTCGGCGCGATGACCACGGAGGAGCTGCACGCCGCGATCACCCGCCCGGCCACCAAGTCCGGCTTGATCGTCGAGACCGCGCTGATCACGAGGGTGATCGCCGATGCGAACGGACAGCCCGGCGCGCTCCCGCTCGTCTCGCACGCGATGCTGGAGACCTGGCGCAGGCGCCGGGGCACGAAGCTCACCCTCACCGGCTACGAAGAGGCCGGCGGCATCCACGACGCCATCGCGGTCAGCGCTGAGAACGCCTACACCGCCCTGAACCCGGCCCAGCAGCGCACCGCGAAGCAGATCTTCCTCAGGCTCACCGCGCTCGGCACGCAGACCGACGACACCAAGCGCCGCATCAGCCGCCGCGAGCTCGACGACGACGCGGAGAAGGTGCTGGAGGACCTCGCCAAAGCCCGCCTGCTCACCCTCGGCCGCGACGACGTCGAGATCACCCACGAGGCGTTGATCCGCTGCTGGCCGAGGCTCGAGGAGTGGCTGACCGAGGACCGCGACGGCCTGCGCGTCCATCGTGCGCTGACCGATGCCGCCCGCGAGTGGGACGAACACGACCCTAGTGGCCTCTACCTCGGCACGCGCCTCGAAACCGCCCTCGACTGGGCCGCGCGGAACGACGACGCCCTCACCGCCCGCGAACGCGCGTTCCTCAAAGCGGGCAGGGACACGCAGAACCGCCGCAGCCGTCGCATGCGCCAAGCCGTCGCTGTGCTGACTGTGCTGCTTCTCCTCACCACCACGGCCGTCGTCATCGCGATGCGCGCGCAACGGACAGCCGCCGACCAACGAGACCTCGCGCTCGTCCGGAAGGTGCTCGGCGACGCGGACGCTCTCCGCAACGCCAACCCCGCGCTGTCGTTGCAGCTCGGGCTGGCCGCGCACCGGCTCGCCCCGAGCACCGACACGCGCAACCACCTGCTCAGCTCGTTCGCCACCCCGTACGCGACGAGGCTCACCGGTCACTCCGATGCCGTGGCCGCGGCGGCGTTCAGCCCGGACGGCACGATGCTCGCCACCGGAGGCCACGACCACACGGTGCACATCTGGGCGATGGCCGAGCAGCCGTACGAGAAAGCCGTGATCACCGATCACACGGCGGCGGTCCGGGCGGTCGCGTTCAGCCAGAACGGCCTGCTCGCCACGGCGGGGGCGGACAAGACCGTGCGGCTGCGAAGGCTCCACGACCTCGACAAGGTCACCGTCCTGCCCCACCTGTTCCAGGTCGAATCAGTCGCGTTCAACAAGTACGGCAACACCATCGCCACCGGCGGCTACGACGGCAAAGTCCGGCTCTGGGACACCGAAACCGGAAGCTTGAAAGCCACCCTCGAAGGCCACACCGACGTCGTGGCGGCCGTCGCGTTCGGTCCTGACGACGTGCTCGCGACCGCGAGCTGGGACAACACGGTCAGACTCTGGCAGGACGGCAGGGAGACCGCGGTCCTGACCGGCCACACCGGGGACGCCGTGGCGCTGGCGTTCGGCCCGGACGGGATCATGGCCTCCGCCGACGCCGACCGCACCACGATCCTGTGGCGGGGCTCCACCAAGATCGCCACCCTCGACGCGGGCGCGGTGAACGCGCTGGCGTTCGGGCCCGACGGCACGCTGGTCACCGGCGGCGTGAACCGCGGCGTGCGGCTGTGGGACGTGCGCGGCAAACCGGCCGAGATCGCCGCGGTGCCCGGCCACACCGGCGACGTGCTGGGGCTCGCGTTCAGCCCCGACGGCCGCAAGCTCGTGACGACCAGCCGCGACCGGACCGTGCGCGTCGAGAACATGGCCGCGCTGTCGTTCTCCGGCCACACCGGGTTCGCTTACCAGGCGGTTTACTCGCCGGACGGCAAGCTGGTCACGACCGCGACCGGCAAGGAGACCACCACGATGGTGTGGGAGGTCGAGGGCATGGTGCGGGCGTCGGTGTTCCCCGGCCACCTCGGCAGCGTGAACGTCGTGGCGTTCAGCCCGGACAACCGCCTGCTCGCCACGGCCGGCGACGACCCCCGCATCCTCGTGTGGGACCTGGGCGACACGAGCCGCCCGCCGATCGAGCTGCCCGGTGGCGCCGCCGAGATCGACGCGATGGTCTTCGACGCGGACAGCCGCACGTTGCACAGCGTCGGCCGGGACCTCTCCTGGAAGCAATGGGACGTCGGCAGCGCCACGGTCAAGGCGTCCTACCCGGCGCCGGAAGGGGTCAGGGACGTCCTGTCGTTCAGCGAGGACGGCCTGCTCACCACCACGGGACCCGACGGCCGGATCTCGGTGTGGCGAACGGGTTTCCGCGACCGGGTCACGCTGCCGGTGGAGGCCGAGGCGCTGGCGTTCGGCCCGGACGGCCTGCTCGCGACCGCCGGACCCGACCTGACGCTGCGGCTGTGGAGCAGCGGCGGCACCGAGCTGGCGTCGTTCCGCGGGCACACCGAGAGCGTCAACGCGATGGCGTTCAGCCCCGACGGACGCACCCTCGCCACCGCCGGCGCGGACATGACCGTGCGGCTGTGGGACGTCGCCGATCGCCGCAGCCCGCGGCTGGACGCGACGCTCACCGGCCACACCAACACCGTCTGGTCGGTGGCGTTCCGGCCGGACGGCGGCCAGCTCGTGAGCGCGGGCATGGACCGGACGACCCGGCTCTGGACGATCGATCCGGACGTGGTGGCGAACCAGGTCTGCGCGCTCGCCCAGCCGCGGATCACCCGTGCGGAGTGGGACCGGTACCTGCCAGGGGTGGAGTTCCGGCCGCCCTGCCCATGAGCCGATGTTCACCATTTGTTGTTCAACGCGCTGACCTCGAACGTGATTAATTCCAGGCGGCTAGACAGGTCGCATGAGATGCGAAGAGGTGGGTCTGCCCAGGTCGAGCTAGCTCGGGCAGACGGGGGTGTTGTCGACGCCGGGGAGGTGGCGGTTCCAGTCCTGGGCCGTCAGGGATGGGGAGGCCGTGGCGCACACGCGGTGAGCGGCGTGTCCGGCATCGGTCTCCCACCGGCGGACCGTGCGGTCGCCGCCCGCGCTGAGGAGCGTTCCGTCAGGGGAGAACGCCAGCGCGTAGACCCGTTCGGCGTGGCCGGACAGGGTGGCGAGCGGGCCGGTGAGCTGCCAGAGCCGGACGTCGTGATCGGCACTCGCGCTGGCGAGCGTTCTGCCGTCGGGGGAGAACGCAACCGCGTGCACGGTGTCGGTGTGGCCGGTGAGCTCGGTGGGAGTGCCGGTGGCGAGGTCCCAGACGCGCACGGTGAAGTCGGTGCCGCCGGTGGCGAGTTTCGTGCCGTCCGGGCTGAACGCGACCGACTTCACCGCGTGGCCCTGGTTGGTCAGGTGGGTGACGACGGTGCGGCTCGTGACGTCCCAGATCCGGACGCTGAAGTCGCCCGAACCGCTGGCCAGGCGGCGGCTGTCCGGACTGAACGCGAGGGACTCGACCGAGTCGGCGTGGCCCTGGAGGGTGCCCAGTGACGTGCCTGTCCGCGCGTCCCACAGGACGATGGTGCGGTCGGTGCTGCCGGTGGCGATGAGCTTGCCGTCCGGGCTCACGGCCAGCGTGTTGACCGCGTCGGCGTGGCCTTCGAGAGCGGGGAGGGGCTCGCCGGTGATCTTCCAGCGGTGCACGTGGTGGTCGGCGCTGGCGGCGTACAGGGTCTGGCCGTCGGGGGAGAACCGGACGGTGTTCACGGCGTCCTGGGGGCCGCTGAACACGGCTTTGAGGCGGCCGTCCTGCCAGAGCTTGACCGTGCGGTCGTAGCTGCCGGTGGCGATCAACGAACCGCTGGTCGCCACTGAGTAGACCGAGTCGCTGTGTGCCTGGATGAGGTCGCCGGGCAGGTCCCACAGCCGGACCGTGTTGTCGTCGCTCGCGGTGGCCAGGTCGGTGCCGATGAACGCCGCCCCGACGACCGGCGCGGTGTGACCGGAGAGCACGAGCGGGTCGCCCTGGTCCCAGACGCGGACCGTGCGGTCGACGCTGGTGCTGGCGAGGCGGCCGTCGGGGCTGAACGCCAGGCCGCGCACGACGTCGGTGTGGCCGTTGAGGAGCCGGGGTTCGCCGCCGTCGGTGGGCCAGACCTGGATCGTCCGGTCGTTGCTGGTGGCGATCCGGCGGCCGTCGGGGCTGACCGCGACGGCGTTGACCGGTCCCTTGCCGGGCAGGTCGCGGTGGGTGCCGTCGAGGTTCCACAGGCGGGCGGTGCCGTCCCAGGCGCCGGCGACGAGCAGCGGGTCCTTCGGGCTGAACGCGAGCGAGATGATCTTGCCGGAGTTCTGGAACCCCGCGATTCCGCGTGGTTCGCGCGGGTTGGTCAGGTCCCACAGGCGGACGATCTTGTCGCCCGCGGTGGCCAGGATCTTGTCGTCGCTGCTGAACGCCACGGCGTTGACCTGGTCGGAGTGACTGATCACGGCGACGGGCTGGCCGGTGGTGGTGTCCCACAGACGCGCTGTGCGGTCCCATCCGGCCGTGGCGAGCATCGCGCCATCAGAGCTGAACGCGACGTTGGTGACGTTGTCGGTGTGCGTGGCGAGGGTGAAGGTCTCGCGCGGGTGGTGCGTGTCGCTGACGTCGACCAGCTGCACTATCCGGTCCTTGCCGGCGCTGGCGAGCAGCTTTCGTCGTGGTGAGTACGCGACGGCGTTGACGTGGTCGTGGTGGTAGGTCAGGCGCGTCGCGTAGGAGGGCGTGAACGAGCTGAGGAGCGCGCTGCGGGCGTCGGTCGTGGGGGAGAGCCGGTACGCGGCGAGTGCGAGCTGGGCGGCCAGCGCGGGGTCGGTGGCGCGGAGGCGTTTGACGTCCTGGGCGACCTTCTGCGAGATCGCGGTGTTGCGCTCCTTGGTCGCCTCGGAGGTGGCCTGAAGTGCGGCGATGCTGACGCCGGTGGTGGCGATCAGGAGCACGCCGAGCAGGGCTGCGAACAGCTGGAGTCTCCGGCGGCTCCGGCGGGCGGCCGCGAGCTCGGCGGACTCCGCGGTGAGGCTCGCGGTGAGGAACGCGCGTTCGCGGGCGCTCAGCGGGTGCGGTGGCTGGGTGAGCCACGAGCGGAACGAGGCGAGCCGGGCGCCGCGGATGAGCGCGCCGGGGTCGCGGTCGAGCGACTCCCAGACGGCGGCGGACTCGGCGAGATCGCGGTGGGCGCGCAGGCCGTCGCGGTCGGCGGCCAGCCACTCCTTGAGGCGCGGCCAGCAGCGGATCAACGCCTCGTGGGTGATCTCGATCTTGTCCTGGTCGACGGTCACGAGCCGGTGCGTGGTCAGGGCTTCGAGGACGAGCGCGGCCTCGGGTTCGTCGTCCAGCTCGGTGCGGCGGATGCGGCGTTTGGTGTCCTCGGTGTTGTCGCCGACCGCGGTGAGCCGGATGAACAGCTCCCGCACGACCTCCTGCTGGCGTTCGGTGAGGCTCGTGTAGACCGACTCTGCCGTCCGCGTCAGCGCGCCCTCGAATCCTCCGGCGGCGCGGAACCCTTGCAGCGTCAGGGTGTTGCCCTTGCGGCGGCGCCAGGTCTCCAGCAGGGCGTGGGAGAGCAACGGCAGCGCGCCCGCGTGCTCGGCGCAGTTCGCGACCAGCTCGGACACCAGCGCGGTCTCGACGGCGTGGCCGGTCGTGCGCGCGGGCTGGATGATCGCGGCTCTCAGCTCGTCGGTGGTCATCGGGCCGACGGTGAGCTGCGCGGTGCCCATGGCGTCGACCAGGACGGGGAAGTCGGTGCAGTGGCCGTAGAAGTCCGCTCGTACGCCCAGCACGACACGATGCCCGGTGATCTGCTCGACGAACCGCCTGCGGACTTCGCGGTCGTCGGTCAGCGTGAAGATCTCCTCGAACTGGTCGACCACGAGGACGTCAGTGCTCGCGGGGATCTCGTCGAGCGGGTTCGGGCCTGGTGTGAAGAGCAGGGCCGTGTCGCCCAGCCGCGGCATCAGACCGGCTCTGAGCAGTGACGACTTGCCCGCGCCGGACGCGCCGACCACCAGTACGACGCGGTGCTCGTCTACCTGCTTCTGCAACTGGGTGACGAGCGCGTCGCGGCCGAAGAACCGGTCGGCGTCCTCCTGCTGGAACGCGGCGAGGCCCGCATAAGGAGAAGCCGCGTCGGGTTCGGGCTGCGGTTCGGCGGCGGCAGTGGCGTACCAGCGGCGTTCCCACTCCTCCTCCGAGCCGCCGCACGCGCGCACGTACGCGAGCGTGACCTGCAGCGTCGGCAGCTTGCGCCCGCCGGCGGCCTGCGAGAGGGCCGCCTCCGAGTAGTGCGTCACGGAGCTCAGCTCGCGGTAGGTGGGCTTGCCCGCGCTCTCCCGCAACGACCTGAGCTCGCGCGCGAACGTGAGCACCGCCGAGTCGCCCGCGTCGAGTGGACGTTCCTTCCGTGGCATCCTCCGGAATCTAGTGACGAGCGGTCTCGCGCGGCTGACGTTCGCGTTTCACCCGCAGAAGTCGGTGATCGTCCTGGTGAGGATCTCGGTGAGGCGGTCGAGAGAAGCGAGGTCGACGTACTCGGTGGCCGCGTGCGCGCCCGCGCCGTCGACGCCGAAAAGGAGGCAGGGGATGCCGGCCTGGTCGAGCAGGGCGCAGTCGGTCCAGAACGGTTCCGCGCGGATGACCGGTGGTGCGCCGAGGTTCGCGATCAGGGTGCGGACGATGGCGGCGTCGTGATCGGCCTCGAACGGGTCCCTGGCCAGGGTTTTCGTGATTGTTGCCCGGAAGTCCGGGACGGTGGCGGTGAGGTGGTCGAGGATCTCGGTGAGTTCGGCCTCGACCTGTGCCGGGGTTTCGCCGGGGACGGTGCGGCGTTCTACGGTGATCTTGCAGCTCGACGGGTAGGTGGACGCCTCCTCGCCGCCGCTGATCAGCGACGCGTGGACGGTGCCCCTGCCGAGCACCGGGTGTTCGGTGGCGGGGCTGAGTTGTTCCAGTGCCACCAGGAAGTGGCCGGCTTTGGCGATGGCGTCGACGCCGAGCTCTGGCCGTGAGCCGTGGGCGGCCTTGCCTTCGATGGTGACGTCGAACCACACGAAACCCTTGTGCGCCAAGGTGACTTCGAGGTGGCTCGGTTCGGTGACGATGGCGGCGTCTGCGGTGAACCTGGTGAGGACTTCTTCGGTGCCTTTGCTGCCGTGCTCTTCGTCGGCCACGCACGCGACGATGACGTCACCTCGGAGCGGGCGTTCGGTGGCTTTGGTGGCGGCGACCATCATCGCCGCGACGCCGCCTTTCATGTCGAACGTGCCGCGGCCGAACATCTTGCCGTCCTTGATCTCCGGCATGAGGGCGTCGCCGTCGTAGCTCCCGGTGCCGACGGTGTCGATGTGCCCGTTGAGCATCAACGACCTGCCGCCACCGGTGCCCTTCCTGACCGCGACGAGGGACGGTCTGCCGGGGCGTTGCTCCAGGCGGTGGACCTCGAAGTCGTTGCGCTTGAACCATTCGGTGCAGAAGTCGGCGATCTCGGTCTCGCCGTTGCCGCCGGGGACGAGGTCCGGGTTCACCGAGTCGATGGCGATCAGCTCGGCCAGCAGGTCGCGTGGGTTCACGGGGATCCTTCGGTGCTGATGAGGACGACGGTGTTCAGGTCGGTGAACTCGTTGCGGGCGGCGCGGAGTCCGGCGAGTGGTGCTGCTCCGCACGGTCCGGAGTGGACGTTGTGGGCGTGCAGGTCTTTCATCGCTTGAGCGCATTCGGCGTCGGAGATCGACACGGCGGCGTCGAGACCGTTGAGCAGGAACGGCCAGGAGGTGCTCGACGGCGTGCCGCAGTTGAGTCCGGCCATGATCGTGTCGCCGGTGGGGATGGTCTTGAGCTCGCCCGCTTTCAGGCTTTCTAGGACGCAGGCGGCGGTGTCCGGTTCTACCGACATGAGCTTGGTGCGGGTGTCGCGGCTGCGGTAGTGGGTGATCACGGCCTGGGCGAACGAACCCACGCCGACCGGGATGACGACGAGGTCGGGTTCTTCGTCGAGCTGCTCGTCGATCTCCGCGCAAAGCGTGCCGTAGCCCTCGACGATCCAGGCCGGGATCTCCTCGTAACCGGGCCAGCCCATGTCCTGCACGAGGATTCCGTCGGCCTTCGCGGCCATGGCGACCGCGTCGTCGTAGCTGCCGTTGACGATCGTGACCTCGGCCTGCTCGGATCGAATCGCTTCGACGGCGTGCCTGGGAACGTTGTGCGGCACGAAGATGTGCGCTTTGTGGTTGAAGATCCGGGCCATGCGGGCGACCGCGCGGCCGTGGTTGCCGTCGGTGGCGCTGGTGAGGGTGACCTGTCCGATTTGGTCTTGGAGAACTCGGTGCACGGCCCAGGACGCGCCGAGAGCCTTGAAAGCGGGCAGGCCGAGCCGGGAGGATTCGTCCTTGACGAACAACCGGCCGATCCCGAGTTCCGTTGCCAGTGCGGGGACCTCGGTCAGCGGTGTGGGCGCGTAGTCGGGCAGGCGCGCGTGGAAGTCCCGGACGTGCGCTGGTGCGGGCGGGCACTTCCAGGCTTCTGGCCGCGAGAACTTCATGTGGACCAGCGTGCGGTGGCGCCGATCGTCGGTCCAGCGCATGTTTTCGATCTGTATCGGTGAGAAAATACGACGAGTCGTCCTGGAGGAGGTGCCGGTGACCGAGGAGGAGCTGATCGTCGAGTTCGCGCTGACCCGTCTCGACAACCCCGGACTCGACCTGGAGGAGGTCGCCGCGCTGGTGGTCCGCCGGGTGGGGCCCGAGCGCATGCTCGAGTTCGCCGGGCAGACCCTGGCGCACCGCGACGAGCTGCGGGGAGCGGTGTTCCCGGCAGCGGTCGAGTACGTGTTGCGGGTGGTCCTGACGTTGCGAGGCCCTCGGGACTAGCGTGCGCTGAACGTTTGTTCAATACTCTGAACATGCGTTCAGATCTGACCGCGCGTGCTCGCATCCGCGACGCCGCTCTGGCGCGCTTCGGTGCTGACGGGGTGGCGGGGACGTCGGTGCGGGCGGTGGCGGCCGATGCCGGGGTGTCGGCGGCGCTGGTGCTGCACCACTTCGGGTCGAAGGACGGGCTGCGGGAGGCGTGCGACTCGTACGTGCTGGACGGGTTCTCCGCGGAGGGTGATCTGGGGGAGGTCCTGTCGGCCGCCACGCCGATTCGTCGTTATCTGGCTCGTTCGCTGCTGGACGGCACTCCTGGTGCTTCCGCGTTGTTCGACTCGATCGTGTCGCGCACCGAGGCCTGGCTGGCCGGGGGAGAGGCTGAGGGGTGGGTGCGGCCTTCCGGTGATGCGCGCGCTCGGGCTGTGACTTATGTGTCGTGGCTGTTGGCGCCGTTGGTGTTGGGGCAGCAGGTCGGCCGGTTGCTCGGGGGTGATCCGGCCTCGGTGCCGGTGGCGGTGCGGGGTGCGGTGGCCGGGCTGGAGATGCTGACGCACGGGCTGTTCGCGGACGACCGGTTCCTGCAGGCGTACTCGGAGGTCCACAATGGACGTTGAGGGTGTGGCGCGGTTCTTCAGGATGGACGACGAGGCGTGGCGGCGGCACGCGAACCCGTGGAGCGTGTGGACGCGGTTCGCGGCGATTCCGGCGATGTTGCTCGCGATCTGGAGCCGGGCCTGGATCGGCTGGTGGTGTCTCGTTCCGGTCGGTCTGGTGGTCGTCTGGCTGATCGTGAACCCGCGGGCGTTTCCGCCGGTCTCCGAACCGCGCAGCTGGACCGAACGCGGGATCTACGGGGAGCGGCTGTGGCTGGAGAACCGGTCGCTGGTGCCGCCGGACCATCGTTCGGTGCTGCGGTTGCTCGTCGGGCTGGGCTCTCTCGGCTTCGCGTTGATCTTGTGGGGCATGATCGCCCTGGCGGTGTGGCCGACCGTGTCCGGGGCGGTGCTGGTCGTGGTCGCGCAGCTGTGGCGGATTGACCGGTTCGGGTGGCTCTACGAGCGTCTGAACAGGGCTTGAGCGTGACTGCACGGAATTGTCGGTGCCGCCCGGTACCGTCGGGCCCATGAGTGCTGGGGACCGGATCCAGGAGCTGTCCGCGCGGATCGTGGAGCTGCGCGACGCGTACTACCAGGGCGAGCCGCTGGTGGCCGACGCGGAGTACGACGCGGTGGAGGACGAGCTGCGCGCGTTGATCGCTGAGCACCCGTCGCTGGCGCCGGCGGACAACCCGTTGGACCACGTGGGCGCGCCGTCGGTGCTGCACGCGCCGGTGCGGCACTCGCGGCCGATGCTCTCGCTGGAGAAGGCGAACAAGCCCGAGCAGGTCGAGGCGTTCTTCGCCCGGTTCCCCGGTCAGCCGGTGGTCGTCATGCCGAAGCTCGACGGTCTGTCCTTGTCGCTCGTGTACGAGAACGGTCGCCTGGCGCGTGCCGTGACTCGTGGCGACGGCACGACGGGCGACGACGTGACGTTCCTGACGCGTGCGCTCTGTGACGGCGTGCCGGACAAGGTCGACGCGCCGGGCCGCGTCGAGGTGCGCGGCGAGTGCGTGATGCTGCGCTCGACGTTCGACACCTACAACGCGGCGCACCCGGACAAGCCGTTGATCAACCCGCGCAACGCGGCCGCGGGTACGTTGCGCGCCAAGGATCCGAAGGCCGTCGAGGGCCGCCGGATGCAGTTCTTCGCCTTCGACCTGACGACCGAGCCGGAGAGCGCCGACTCCGACCTCGACGCGGGTCTGCGCAAGCTCGGCTTCAGCGTGGCGGAGATGCGTCACTGCTCTTCCGCGGCTGAGGCGCAGTCGGTCATCGAGGGCATCGAAACGGCCCGCAACACGCTGGACTACGACCTGGACGGCGCCGTGCTGCGCCTGGCGAACCGCGACGCGTTCGCCGCCGCCGGCACCAGGTCTTCCTCGCCGCGTGGCGCCATCGCGTACAAGTTCGCCGCCGAGGAGAAGACGACGGTGCTGCTGGACGTCGTCTGGGACGTGGGCAAGACCGGCAAGATCGCTCCGGTCGCCTGGCTCGAACCGGTCTTCGTCGGCGGCACCACCGTCACCCGCGCCACGCTGGCCAACCAGGAGGTCATCCGCTCCCGCGGCATCAAGATCGGCGACACGGTCCTGGTCCGCCGCGCGGGCGACGTGATCCCGTTCGTGGCGGGCGTGCTGGACGCCTCGAAGCGCACCGGCTCCGAGCGCGAGATCGTCCCGCCCTCCTCCTGCCCGTCCTGCGCGCAGCCGCTGTCCGAACAGGGCAACAGCCGCGAACTGTTCTGCACCAACGCGGTCTGCCCGGCCCAGACCGTGCGCCGCCTGATCCACTGGTCGTCCCGAGCCGGCGCCGACATCGACGCCATCGGCCAGGTCTGGATCGAACGCCTCGCCGAAACCGGCGACCTGGTGAACCCGTCCGACTTCTACACGCTCACCAAGGAACGCCTGCTCGAGTTCGACCGCGTGGGCGAGGTCTCCGCGACCCGCATGATCGAGTCCATCGACCGCAGCCGCTCCGTGGGCCTGCGCCGCGCCCTCATCGGCCTCTCGATCCCGATGGCCTCCGAAGGCACCGCCGCTCGCCTGTGCCGAGCAGGCTTCGGGTCTTTGGAGGAGGTGGCCGACGCGGGCGTCGACAAGCTCGTGGCCGTCGAGGACATCGGCGCCAAGGTCGCCGAATCCCTGACCGCCCACCTGGCCCGCCTGCGCCCGGAGATCGAACGCCTCCGCGAACGCGGCGTCTCCCTCGACGTTCGCGAGGAGGACCTGCCACCCAAGGTGGTCGCCGGCGCCCCGCTGGACGGCAAGTCCGTCGTCATCACCGGCTCGCTCTCCGACCCGCGCTCCGGCGAGAAGGTGGCCCGCCCGACCTTCCAGAAGATGTGCGAACGAGCCGGCGCCACCGCCGCCTCCTCGGTGTCCGCCACCACCGACCTCCTCATCACCGGCGCCAACGTGGGCGCGGCCAAGCTGACGAAGGCCGAGAAGCTGGGCGTCGAAGTGGTCGACCAAGGCGAAATCTGGAAGGTGCTGATCGCCGCGGGCATCGCCTGACCGCGCCCGCCGCCCCTTGCCGCTGGCATCGCCTGACCCCGCACCTCGCGCTGCTCGCGGCCTTTGAGGCCACCCACGCGGGTGAATGGTGTCCCGATCCACGCGCGGCGGCCTCAAGTAGGTGTCCTGAAACCATGGTCAACCGCGCCGCGAGGTAAGGAAGCGCGCGAGCCACCCAGCCAACTACCACCGTGCCGCCCGGTCTTGGGAACGCCGCAGCCCAGCCAGCTGCACGATGCAGCTCGGTTCTTGGGCCGCCGTGTTCGGCCCGCTTGGCTCGACTTCACCGGAGTCCCGCCGGCTCCCAAGGGATTCGAGGCCCGGACCGGTGGGGGAGCCCGAGCGGTGGTGTCCCAGATGCAAGGCGCCCTCGGGGACACAGTCGAGGTGGCAGGCGGCCGTCGGGTCGCAGTTGAGGCAGCAGGCGGCCGTCGGGTCGCAGTTGAGGTAACAGGCGGCCGTCGGGTCGCAGTCGAGGCAGCAAGACGCCCTCAGGCCACCGTCGGGGGACAGGTGATGGCCTGAGGGCGAGTCGTGGGGTGGTCGGTGCGGCGGTCGCCTCTCGGCGGTGGGCACGACGCGGTACCAGCCGAACGGTCTTCCGCGAAGGCGATGTAGTTGAGGCCCGGGGGACCTGGACCGCACCGACCAACCTGTTCAAC
>NZ_JBEXPJ010000188.1:0-16686 GCF_040611995.1 Lentzea sp. NPDC006480 | reverse complement strand
GCCGACAAAGGGAACGCGGGGGCCCCGCGTGCCGGAAAAAGGGTACGTAGGGTCCCCGCGTGAACTTCGATGTTCGACATTGTCGAACGGGCGCGGATAGAGTGGGCGTGTGCCTGGGCCCATTCAGTCGATTCAGCGTGCGGCAGAGGTGTTGAAGTTGCTCGCGCACGGCGGCGCGCACCAGCTGAGCGTCGGCGAGATCGCGCGCGCGTTGGACCTGGCGAAACCGACTGTGCACGGGATTCTGCGGACGTTGCAGGAGGTCGGGTTCGTCGAGCAGGAGGTCGAGGGCGGCAAGTACCGCCTGGGTGCCGCGCTGTTCCAGATCGGCACGTCGTACCTGGACGGCAATGAGCTGCGCGCCAAGGCGTTGAACTGGTCGGACACGTTGGCGATGCGTGCGCGCGAGGCGGTGCGCATCGGCGTGATGCACGGCAAGCACGTGCTCGTGGTGCATCACGTGTTCCGGCCGGACAACAGTCGCCAGGCGCTGGACACCGGCGCGCTGCTGCCGTGGCACGCGACGGCTTTGGGCAAGGTGCTGGTGGCGTTCGGCGAGTGGCCCGACGGCGAGCTGCAGCGGTACACCCGGCACACGCTCACCGGCTTGGACCTGAGCACCGCGCTGGACGAGATCCGCGACCGCGACTGGGGCTACGACCTGCACGAACTCGTCGAAGGTGAGGCGTCGATCGCCGCGCCGATCCGGGACAAGCGCGGTGTCGTCGTGGGTGCGGTGGGCGTCTCAGGGCCGGTCGAGCGGCTGTGCGAGTCACCTGATCAGCCGCCGCGTCTCGAACTCGTGTCCTACGTACGTGAGGCAGCTCGCAGTGTCTCCAGGGAGCTCGGCGGCCTCTCCTGGTAGTAATGTGGCAAGCGTTCGACAATGTCGAATGACTGGCACAGAGGAGTGCAGGTGGCCTACATCGCGGCGATCGACCAGGGCACGACGTCGTCCCGGTGCATCGTGTTCGACCAGTCCGGCGGGATCGTGTCGGTCGCTCAGCGCGAGCACCGGCAGATCTTCCCGAAGCCGGGCTGGGTGGAGCACGACGCGTCCGAGATCTGGGCGAACGTGCAGTCCGTCGTTCGCGACGCGCTGGCCCACGCCTCTCTCTCGTACGCCGACATCGCCGCGTTCGGCATCACGAACCAGCGCGAGACGACCGTGGTCTGGGACCGCGAGACCGGCGAGCCCGTGCACAACGCGATCGTCTGGCAGGACACGCGCACGGACGCGTTGATCAAGACTTTCGGCGACCAGGACCGGTTCCGCGAACGTTCCGGACTGCCGTTGGCGACCTACTTCTCCGGCCCGAAGCTGAAGTGGCTGCTGGACAACGTCGCCGGGCTGCGTGAGCGGGCTGAGCGCGGCGAGGTCCTGTTCGGCACCATGGACACCTGGCTGATCTGGAACCTGACCGGCCGCCACGTCACCGACGTCACCAACGCGTCGCGGACCATGCTGATGAACCTGGAGACCCTGGAGTGGGATCCCGAGCTGGTGTCCGCAATGGACGTTCCGGTCTCGATGCTCCCCGAGATCCGTTCCTCGTCGGAGGTTTACGGCACCTACGAGGGTGTGCCCGTCTCTTCGGCTCTGGGCGACCAGCAGGCTGCTTTGTTCGGGCAGACGTGCTTCTCCGCAGGTGAAGGCAAGTGCACGTACGGCACGGGCGCCTTCCTGCTGATCAACACCGGTGACAAGCCGGTGCGGTCGCAGAACGGGCTGCTGACGACGGTGGGCTACAAGATCGGCGATGAACCCGCCGCGTACGCGCTGGAAGGTGCGGTCGCGGTGACGGGCGCGCTGGTGCAGTGGTTCCGGGACAAGGTCGGCCTGATCTCGTCGGCGGCGGAGATCGAGACCCTCGCACGGACCGTGGACGACAACGGCGGTGCCTACTTCGTGCCCGCGTTCTCCGGATTGTTCGCACCGCACTGGCGTTCCGACGCGCGTGGCGTGATTGCCGGACTGACGGGCTACATCTCGCGCGGGCACCTCGCACGGGCCGTGCTGGAGGCATCGGCCTGGCAGACCCGCGAGGTCGTGGACGCGATGAACGCCGACTCGGGTGTGGACCTCACGACGTTGCGGGTCGACGGCGGTATGACCGCCAACAACCTGCTCATGCAGTTCCTGTCGGACGTGCTGGACGTCCCGGTGGTGCGCCCGATCGTGGCCGAGACGACGTGCCTCGGCGCGGCGTACGCGGCCGGTCTCGCGGTGGGCTACTGGAGCAGCACGGACGAGCTGAAAGCCAACTGGCACAAGGCGGCCGAGTGGGAGCCGTCGATGGAACCGGCGGCGCGCGCTCGCGGCTACCGGAAGTGGAAGAAGGCGGTCGAGCGGACCGTCGGGTGGATGGACGAGGACGATGACTGACCTTTCCGCACAGCGGGCACGCGCCCGTGAAGAGCTCCAGCACGGCAAGTTCGACGTGGTCGTGATCGGCGGCGGCATCCTGGGCATCGCGACCACGTGGGCCGCGGCGCGCTCGGGCCTGCGCGTGGCGTTGGTGGAGAGCGGTGACTTCGCGGGCGCCACGTCGTCCGCGTCGTCGAAGCTGGTGCACGGCGGCCTGCGCTACCTGGCGATGGGCCCGTCGGCGGTGCCGATGGTGCGCGAGAACCACGTGGAGCGGCGAGCCCTCGGTGACCGCCTGGCTCCGCACCTGGTGCGCCCCTTGCCGTTCCTCGTTCCTGTCTACAAAGGAGGCCCGCACTCGCGCTTCGTGCTCGGGGCGGGCGTGACGCTGTACTCCGCGCTGTCGGGCTTCGGCGACGGCATGGGGAAGGTCCTGTCGGCGCGCAGGGCTGTCGAGTGGGTGCCTGACCTGCGCGCCGACGGTCTGCGCGGTGCCGCGATGTACTACGACCACCAGATGAACGACAGCCGGGTGGCGATCACGGCCGCCCGCGCCGCCGCCGAGGCCGGCGCCGTGCTGCTCAACCACATCTCGGTCGTGGGCCTGCGCAAGACCTCTGGCCGTGTTTCGGGCGTCGACCTGCGCGACTCGCTCGGCGAGTTCGGCGTCGACGCTTCGGTGATCGTCAACGCGACCGGCCCGTGGCTCGATGTGGTGCGGCGCATGGAAGATCCGTCCGCCTCGCCGTCGATCCGCCTCTCGAAGGGCTCGCACCTCGTGATGCGGGCGTCCTCGGAGTGGAAGGCCGCTCTGACGATCCCGGTCGACGACGTGCGCGTCTCGTTCGCGATCCCGTGGGAGGGCCACCTCCTGCTGGGCACCACCGACGAGGCCTACGAGGGCGACCCGGCCGCCGTCTCGTGCACCGACGCCGACGTCGACCAGATCCTCTCCGAAGCGGGCGTGGCCGTCACGGGCCTGGACCGCGCGAACCTCGCCTACACGTTCGCGGGCCTGCGCGTCCTGCCCGGCGGCCCCGGCGACACCTCGCACGCCAAGCGCGAGACCGTGATCACCGCGGGCTCCGGCGGCATGATCAGCGTGGCCGGCGGCAAGTGGACGACGTTCCGCAAGATCGGCGCCACCGTCCTGGCGCGGGTGAACTCCGAGCTCGGCCGGTCGTTCGACGGCCCGCTCGACGGCGTCGCCCTGCCCGGCTCCGCCTCCCCCGACACCATCGGCTCGGTGCTCCACCACGCCTGGGACGCCCTGCCCGACGACGTGGTCCGCCACCTCGCCACCCACTACGGCACCACCTCCCACGAGGTGGTGGCGCTGGGCCTGGAGAACCCGGCCCTGCTGGAGCGCGTCCACCCGGACGGCCCGGACATCTGGGCCCAGGTCGAACACGCCCGCCGCACCGAGTGGGCCTCCGAGGTCGACGACGTCCTGCGCCGCCGCACGACGGTGATGGTCCGCGGCCTGGACTCCCCCGAGGTTCGCGCCCGCGTCTCGTCGCTGCTCGCCTCCTGATGCGTGTCGTCGCTGCTCGCCTCCTGATGGCCGGCCGCCACCTCATCTGATGGCCGACCGCCACCTCATCGACGTCCACGTGCTGCTCGTGCGCGGCGACCGGGTCCTGCTCACCCGGCGCCGCGACACGAACCCGCGATTCGACGGCCGCTGGCACCTCCCGTCGGGCAAGCTCGACGCGGGCGAGTCCGTTCTCGCGGCAGCCGCGCGGGAGGCTCTCGAAGAGGTCGGCGTCGTCATCGCGCCGGACGATCTGCGGCACATGCACACGTTGCACGCCAACGGATCCGGCGTCGAACCGCGGCTCGGCCTGTTCTTCGAGGCTCTCCGCTGGACCGGCGAGCCCGTCAACCGCGAACCCGACAAGTGCTCGGCCGTGCGGTGGTTCCCGCTCGACGCGCTACCCGACCTGATCGAATACCCGGCGGCTGGTCTCGCCGCCTACGCCACCGGCCACGCTTTCGGCGTGCTCGGCTGGAGCTAGCACCCCATCCCGAGCCCCGCCAAGGCTTCGGAACTCCTCGCCTCCTGAACCTCGTCGTGGGCGGTCACCCGTTGGCCGCCCACGACCTCCCGCACTTCCCGCCTCCAAGTCCTGCCGCACCTCCCGGCCTCCAGGCCCGTCGCACTTCCTGGTCTCCGGGCCCTGCCGCACCTCCCAGCCCCCCGAGTCCTGCCGCACCTCCCAGCCTCCAGGCCCGTCGCACCTCCCGGCCCCCGAGGCCCGTCGCACCTCCCAGCCCCTGAGCCGTGCCATCGGCGGGCGGCCGGCACCCCCGCGCTTCCCCGCCCGCGCCTCCGCACTTGCTCGCCACCGCTGCTCGCCCTGAAGCGTTCCCTGAAGCGGCTGGGTCAACGCGGCCACCCCACTCCCCGTTCGCTCTCGTCGTACGCTCCCCGCCCCGCCCTTCCTCAGCTTGCGCGGCGAAGATGACCATGTTTTCGGGACATCTGATAGACGACGCCGAGCGTGGATCAGGACCACATTCACTCGTCCGAGTGAGTCCCTCAGGCCGCCATCCCGAGGCCCACCAGGTACGAGGCCAGCTCGGGCTCCGAGTGGAACGCGCTGCGCAACGCCAGCGACCCGTCACACCCGAGCGCGACCTGCGAGCGCGACACCGCACGGCCTTCCAGCCGCAGCCCTTCCAGGTAGGCGTCGATGATCTCCTCCCGCACCGGCGGGAGATCGTCGACGGCCATTCGTCCGGCCTGCGCCAGTCCCACGAGCAGCTGCCCCAGATCAGCCCCGACCGGGAACGGGCACTGCCATCCGACGTCGATCACCACGAACGACGACGGGTCATCGGCGGGCACCAGCAGGTTCTGCGGGCACGCGTCACCGTGCCCGGTCGCTTGCGGCAGGGCTTCCAGCCGCTCCAGCAGGGACGGCACGCGCGCGGCGAGCGGCGGACAGTCCGGACGCAGGAACGCTTCCCGGACCAGCCTTCCCTCGTACAGCAACCGCATCGCACGGCCAGGCACCCCACCGAACCTCCGCCCAGCCCACCGGCCGAGCCCGAGCGCCGCCCGCCGGAACCGCGCCAGGTCCCACACAACGTCAGCGCAGCGCACGTCCTCCAGCCACAGCCCGACCCGGTCCCCCAGGAAGTCCACGCGCACCACCCGCGGCCTGCGCAGACCCGGTGGCAGCTCGAACCCCGAAAGCAGGAACTCCGCCTCGTCCTGCCACGGGAACTCCCCGACCAGCTCCCCGAGAGAGCCGGGAAACACGGGCCGCCGCAACACCTTCACGAACACGGAACCACCCGGAGACACGACCCGGTAGAGCGCGGCCGTCGTCAACGCGACCGGCCGGAACGCCACCGGGTCGACCCTCACCGGTACGGATCGGTGATCTCGCCGAGCTTCTCCAGCGCCTCGCGCAGCTGAGCCATGCGGCGCTTGCCGATGTGCTGTTCCCATTCCGCCTCGATCCTCGCGATCTCCGCCTCCGCGACGGGCGTGGCGCCCTTCGCCTTCTCGGTCACCCGCACCAGCCGGGCGCGGCCGTCCGTCGGATCCGGCACCCGTTCCACGTAGCCGAGCTTCTCCAGCTGGTCGACCAGGAACCCGGCGGTCTGCTTGGTCACCTGCGCGGCCTCGGCGAGTTCCGTCAGGCGAGTGCCGTCCGGGCCGATCCGCTGCAGCACGCGGGCCTGGGCGAGGGTCACGTCGAAGCCCGCGCCGGTGACCGCGGCCATGATCCGGTTCTCCAGGTCCCGATACGGGATGTAGAGCAGCAGCCCGATGTTCACCCGCGCACTCCCCTTGTTTTAGTCAGCCTCTCTGATTAAAGTAGTCAGCCTCTCGAACTAAATCAAGGGGAGAAGGCCATGGACGACACCGAGATCTGGCAGACGATCGACGCGGAACGCGCGGCGACGGCGGACCTGCTCGCGAACCTCACCGACGTGGAGTGGACCTACCCGTCGCTGTGCACGGGCTGGACCGTGCGCGAGGTCGCCGCCCACCTGTCGCTCGCGCACCGGATGGGCGTCCGCGACGCGATCCGCGAGTTCGTGAAGGCCCGCGGGAGCTTCAACCGCATGGTCGACCAGACCGCGCACAAAGAGGCACGCAGACCGACCGAGGAGCTCGTCGCGGAACTGCGCGGCGCCGTCGGCGTTCACAAGCTCGCGCCCGGCCAGAGTCTCAAGAACGCCCTGATGGACGTCATGGTGCACACGCAGGACATCGCCCTGCCGCTCGGCATCGAACGCCACATGCCGATCGAGGCCGCCGTCGTGTCCGCGGACGACCTGTGGCGCATCGGCTTCCCGTTCCACGCGCGCAAAAGGCTGGCGGGCTACCGGCTCGTCGCGACCGACGCGGACTGGAGCGCGGGAGAGGGCACCGAGGTCAGCGGCCCGATCGAGGCGCTGCTCATGCTGCTGGCCGGCCGCACCGCCACGATCCCGCGGCTCACCGGTATCAGCGTCTAGAGCGAGCGCACCATCCGCCGGCACACGTACACGCGCTCGAACCGTTGGCGCATCTCGGCTTCCCGCTCGATCCGCGCGTGCAGGAACGCCCCGGCGGCCACCAGCCCGTGCTTCGCGATGATCGCCGTGTCGGCCTCGGCGGCGGACGCGTGCACGTGCAGGTATCGCGAGGCTTCCTCGAACCCGTTGCGCGCACACCAGGAAAGCGCGGCCTTGTCCTCGCGAGCCCAGGCGTCGAGAGTCGTCACGCCGCACCGCGAAAGCCGCCGCAACGCCTCCTCCAGCAACGCCGTGGCGATCCCCCGGCCCTGATGGTCGGGATGCACGACGACGTTGTCGATGGTCGCGTCCGCGCCGGGTACCGACACGTCCAGCAGCCCGGCCACCTGGCCACCATCGAGCGCGACGAGCTCCAGATCCGCACGGCGCTTGGCCTGCCAGACGTCGTCGTACCAGTTCGTCGCGAGGAACCCCAGCACCCGGCAGCGCAGCCACGCCGGTTCGTCGGCCGGTTCGTAGTCCCTGATCTCCGCGGGCGGCCTGGACACGACCGCGGCCCGGCCCGCTGCTCCCAGCAAGTTCACTTCCCCAGTTCGACCCCTGGCGGCGTCGACCACGTCATCCCCCAGCTCAGCTCCAGCCGGACGTCTCCGGCACCGTCCAGGGTTCCCCATGTCAGGCCTGCCCGCACGCGGGTTTCGTCAGTCACCGTTGCCAGGAACATACTCGGTATGCATACTCAGTAGGCATGTCGGTCAAACACGGTCTGCTCGCACTGCTGGAGCGCGGGCCCATGTACGGCTACCAGCTGCGAGTGGCGTTCGACTCGGCCACCGGCGGCACGTGGCCGTTGAACATCGGGCAGGTCTACACGACGCTGTCGCGCCTGGAGCGCGACGATCTGGTCGCCGCGCTGCCCGAGACGGAGGGCCAGCGCCCCTACGAGATCACCGCCCAGGGCCGCACCGAGCTCAAGAAGTGGTTCGCGTCCCCGGTGAAACGCGGCGACCGGCCCCGCGACGAGGTGGCGATCAAGCTCGCGCTCGCCATCACCACGCCGGGCGTCGACGTGACCGAGGTCGTGATGACCCAGCGCACCGCCACGATGCGCACGCTGCAGGAGTACACGCGCCTCAAGACCCAGCCGGGCGACCTGCCGTGGCTGCTGGTGCTCGACGCGATGATCTTCCAGGCGGAGGCCGAACTGCGCTGGCTCGACCACTGCGAGGCCAGCCTCGTGCGCTACGAACCGCGGATCCCGCAGGTGACGGACGTCGAGGTGCCGAGATGACCGTCCTCGAACTCCGCGACGTCCACCGCGTCCACGGCACCGGCGAGACCGCGGTCAAGGCCCTCGACCACGTCTCCCTGACCGTCGAACCGGGCGAGCTCGTCGCCGTCATGGGCCCGTCCGGCTCCGGCAAGTCGACCCTGCTGAACCTCGCGGGCGGCCTCGACAGCCCGACCACCGGCCAGGTCCTCGTCGACGGCACCAGCCTGCAGTCGTTGTCCCGCAAGCAACTCGCCGCCTGGCGTCGCAAGCGCATCGGCTACGTCTTCCAGGACCTCAACCTCATCGCGAGCCTCACCGCCGCCGAGAACGTCGCGCTCCCCCTCGACCTCGACGGCGTCCGCAAGTCCCGGCAGCAGGCCGAAAAGGCACTGTCCGAAGTGGATCTCGACGGGTACGCGGACCGCTTCCCCGACGAGATGTCCGGCGGCCAGCAACAACGCGTCGCCATCGCCCGCGCCCTGATCGGCGAACGCCGCCTCGTCCTCGCCGACGAACCCACCGGTGCCCTCGACTCCCGCACCGGCGAAACCGTGCTGCGCCTCCTCCGGTCCAAAGTGGACGCAGGCGCCGCCGCCGTCCTCGTCACCCACGACGCCCGGCACGCCGCCTGGGCCGACCGCGTGATCTTCCTGCGCGACGGCGTCGTCGTCGACGTCTCCCAGCGCGACCAGCCAGAAGAACTGCTGAGCACCCCGTGAACGGATGGCGCGCAGCACTGCGCATCTCCTGGCGCGAGGCCCGGAAGTCCCGCGGCCGCACGGCCCTCGTCGTCGCCCTGATCCTCGTCCCGGTGGCCGCCCTGTCGTTCGCCGCGATCGTCTACGACTCGACCACCCTGACCCCGTCCGAAGAGGCCTCCCGCCGCATGGGCACCGCCGAGGCGCTGGTCAGCTGGCCCTACCGCGGCCCCGTCATCCAGGAGCCGACCAGGGACTTCGCCATCCCGCAGGGCAACGCCGATGGCCCCGACCCCTCAGAAGAACGCCTCAAAACCCTTCTCCCCGGTGCCGAACTGCTCCCCGTCGAACGCGGCGGCGTCAACATCCGCACCACCGCAGGCGTCGGCCGCGCCGGCGTCCGCATGCTCGACCTGAACGACCCGCTGACCAAGGGCATGATCACCGTCCTGGAAGGCCGAGCGGCCACCACGACCACCGAAATCACGTTGTCCCGCAAGGCGATGGCCCGCACCGGCGCTCAGCTGGGCGGCTCCCTCACCACCGAGGACGGCCGCGCGTTCACCGTCGTCGGCATCGTCGAAGACCCGAACCGCCTGGACGACACCACCGTCGTGGCGCTCCCCGGCACGTTCGACCAGGCCGACCGCTCCTGGCTCGTGACCACGCCCATCGACTGGGCCGAGGTCAAGGAGCTCAACAAGTCCGGCATCGCGGTCCTCTCCCGGACGGTCCTGCACAACCTGCCGACCGCCGCCGAGCGCTATCCGCAGCTCCCCGGCTCCAACGAGCTCACCGCCGACATCCTCGTCCTGATGGCGGGCCTGGCCGTCCTGGAGATGTCGCTGCTGGCCGGCTCGGCCATGGCCGTGGGCGCGCGCCGCCGCAAACGCGACCTGGCCCTGATCTCGGCAGTGGGCGGCTCCCCCACCCACGTCCGCCGGATCGTCCTGGCCGACGGCGTGGTCGTGGGCGTCCTGGCCGCCCTGGGAGGCGTGGCGCTGGGCGTGCTGGCAGGAGTGTTCACCCGCCCGTTCGTCGAGTGGATCCTCACCGAACGCTTCGGCGCCCAACGCTTCTTCCCAGCAGCGTTGGCCGGACTGGCCCTGCTCGCCGTCATCACCGGCGTGCTCGCGGCCATGGTCCCGGCCTGGATCTCGTCCCGCCAGGACGTGGTCACCGCCCTGGCAGGCCGCCGGGGCATCACCCGCTCGCGGCGCCGCTGGCTGGTCCTGGGCCTGATCCTCATCGCGTCCGGCGTCGCCGTCGGCGTTTTCAGCGCGATCAGCATGCAGGTGGTCGGCATTCTCAGCGCCCTGATCCTCACCGAGACAGGCCTGGTCCTCTGCACCCCGGCTCTGCTGGGTCTACTGGCCAAAGCCGGCCGATGGCTCCCGGTAGCACTGCGAATCGCCCTGCGCGACGCGTCCCGCAACCGGACAGCGGCCGCCCCGGCGATCTCCGCCGTGATGGCGGCAGTGATCGGCGCAGTGCTCGTCAGCGTGATCCTGACCTCCCAAGGAGAACAGGACGCACGCCGGATCGCGGGCAACATGGGCGACGTCTCCGTCTACCACCTGGACGACCTCTCCAAGTCCAGCACCACCACCATCCCCCCGTCCGTCGCCACCGCGATGCGCAGCACCATGCCCGTCGCGGAAGCCCACGAGATCAAACTCCTGGCCTGCGACGGCGGCCCGTGCTTCGCCCACATCCGCCCACCAGCGGACCGCGAATGCCCCTACTCCCTCGACGTCCTGCACCGCGACCCGACCGAGCCCGAACAACAGGCCGCCATGGCCGACCTGCGCTGCGCCAACTCCGACCGCCTCTTCCGCTACTTCGGCACCTTCAACAGCCCCAACGGCTTCCTGGCCGTGGCCACCCCGGAAGCCGCCCAATCCCTGCTCCACCTCGCCTCCGACGACGTCCCCGCGGCCCAGTCCGCCCTGCGCTCCGGCAAGATCGTCGTCAACGACCCTTCCCTGGTCTCCTCCGGCCAAGTCCTCCTGGCCACCGGCACCCAGGCCACCACCAAACCGGCCCTGGCCCACGCCGTCTCCACGTCCCAGCGAGCACCCCTGGCCGTGATGACCGAGGAAACCGCCCGCTCCCTGGGCTTCGGCGTCTCGACGTTCACCATGTACGCCACCACGACCCGAATGCCCACCGAGTCCGAACAGGACGCCCTGACCGCAGCCCTGGGCGGCGAGTACGAAGTGAACGTGGCCCGCCCGACAGAGTCCGATGACCAACAAGCTCTCGGCCTCCTGGGCCTGGTGGCAGGCATCATCACTCTCGCAGCAACCGCCCTGGCCACCGGCCTGGCCGCAGCAGACGGCCGCCGCGACCTGACCACCCTCGCCGCAGTAGGCGCCGCCCCGGCCTTGCGCAAACTCCTGTCGCTGAGCCAAGCAGGCGTCATCGCGGGAATCGGCGGTTTCCTGGGCACAGCCGCAGGCACCGGCTCAGCCCTGGCACTGCTGACAGCCCTGAACGTCGGCTACACCAAGATCTGGCCGCAACCAGACCTGAACCCGCTCACCATCCCGTGGCCCAACATCGCCATCTCACTACTGGTCGTGCCAGCGGTGGCCATGTTCGGCGCCGCCCTCTTCACCCGTTCCCGCCTGCCGATCGAGCGCCGCGAATAGTCTCTGCCCATGACGACCTTCGCGATCGTGCACGGGGCAGGCGACGTCGGCTGGTCCTGGCACCTGGTGGCCACCGCCCTGGAAGCCAAGGGCCACACCGTGGTCGCCCCCGACCTCCCCACCGAGGACGAGACGAAGGACCTGACGGACTGGGCGTCCACAGTGGTGGCCGCCCTCCCGTCCACGGAGGACGTGGTCGTCGTGGGCCACTCCTTCGGCGGCCTCGTCGCCCCGCTGGTAGCAGCCCAGATCAACGCCAAGGCTCTGGTCTACGTCACCGCGATGCTCCCCAAGCCAGGCGAAACGCCAGGCGACTGGTGGGAGAAGGCCGGATACACGGACAGCGGCCTGGAGGACCAGTTCTGGCACGACGTCCCACCAGATCTGGCTGCGGAGTCGCAGCAGCGGGAGCGGGGCATGTCCGAGCACGCCATGGGAGTCCCGTGGCCCCTGGACGCCATGCCCGACCTGCCAACGCACTTCGTCCTGTGCACGAACGACCGCTTCTTCCCGCCAACTTTCATGCGCCGAGTGGTAGCCGACAGGCTGGGCATCGAACCGGTGGAACTGGCCGCGGGCCACTGCGCCCAGCTGAGCAAGCCAGAAGAACTGGCCACCATCCTGGCCAGCTACGCCTGATCATGTTGGTTGTGGTCAGAGGCGGTTCGATCATGAGCTGGGAGTACTTGCACACGCCACATCAAGCAAAAGGCCCCCGGCAAAGCCGAGGGCCTTCCACAACAACAACGACCTACTTGGCGTCATCCCCGGAGTCAGGAAGCTGCACGTCCTCCACAGCCTTCCCACCCTTGGTGGCCGCCGGCATCAACGCGTCCAAAGCCGGCCCGGCAATCCGCCGGAACGCCCTCCGAGGCCGCGCCCTCTCCAGCACCGCAACCTCAAGCTTCACGGCCGGCAGAATCTCCGCGGCACCGTTCCCAGTGGACGGCGACCCGGCGGACAACGCCTTGACCGCCACCGGAACCGCCTCGGCCAGCGTGAGCCCGTCGGCGAACGATTCCTTCAACGCGGTGTTGGCGGCATCGACCGTGCCGCCCATCACGATGTACTGCGGCTCGTCCACGATGGACCCGTCGTACGTCAGCCGGTACAACGTGTCCGTGGCGGCCGAGTCCGACACCTCGGCCACGCAGATCTCCACCTCGAACGGCTTGATCTGCTCGGTGAAGTAGGTGCCCAGGGTCGTGGCGTACACGTTCGCCAGCGACCGGGAGGTGACGTCGCGCGGGTCGTTCTGGTACCCGCGCACGTCGGCGAACCGGATCCCGGCCTGCCGCAGGTTCTCGAACTCGCTGTACCGGCCCACGGCCGCGAAGCCGATGCGGTCGTAGATCTCCGAGACCTTGTGCAGCGTGCTCGAGGGGTTCTCCGCGACGAACAGAATGCCGTCCGCGTACTTCAGCACGATGACGCTGCGACCCCTGGCGATGCCCTTGCGGGCGTACTCGGAGCGGTCGCGCATCACCTGCTCAGCCGATGCGTACAGCGGCATCGTCATGGGTGGTGCTCCTGACGTCAGAAGAAAACGGGACTCAGCCTGAGGGGCGGGACCGGCGGCCCTCGACGACCGCGTCGGCGACCGTGGCGATCTGCGACTCCGGCACCTCGACGGCACCGTCGGCGCCGTTGATGGTGACCACGACCGGGTAGAGGCGGCGGACCGGGTCCGGACCGCCGGTGGCCGAGTCGTCGTCCGCCGCGTCGTACAGCGCCTCGATGACCGAGCGGATCGCGGCGTCGACGTCCGCGTCCGGGTCGTAGAGCTTCTTCAGCGCCGACTTGGCGAAGAGCGAGCCCGAGCCGACCGCCTGGTAGCCCTGCGACTCCTCGTAGCGGCCGCCGGTGACGTCGTAGGAGACGATGCGGCCCGCGCGGTCGGTGTCCGCGGCCGAGGTGTCGTAGCCGGCGAACAGAGGCACCACGGCGAGGCCGGCCATGGCCGCGTCGAGGTTGCCCCTGATCATCGCCGACAGGCGGTTCGCCTTGCCGTCGAGCGACAGCGACACGCCCTCGATCTTCTCGTAGTGCCGCAACTCGACCGTGTACAGCCGCACGATCTCGATCGCGATGCCCGCCGTGCCCGCGATGCCGACGGCCGAGTGGTCGTCGGTCACGAAGACCTTCTTCATGTCGCGCTGGGCGATGACGTTGCCCATCGTCGCGCGCCGGTCACCGGCGATCACGACCCCGCCCTTGTAGGTGGCCGCGACGATCGTCGTCCCGTGCGGGGCCTGGACGGTCCCCTCCGGGAGCTTGCGGCCGGAAGGCAGCATGTCGGGTGCCTGCGCCCGCAAGAAGTCCGTGAACGACGACGAGCCGGGCGTCAGGTACGCCGGAGGCAGCGCCGCGGCCGGGTAACGCCCGGTCGAGCTGTTGTCCATGTGTTGGTTGTTCTCCCGTCCCCGAAGTGGTCAACAGGCCCCCGAAGGCCTACTGACCACCCTTCTGCACGTATGCGCGGACGAAGTCCTCCGCGTTCTCCTCGAGCACGTCGTCGATCTCGTCGAGGATCGCGTCCACGTCCTCGCCGAGCTTCTCGCGGCGTTCCTGACCTGCTCCGGCAGCGCCCTCGGCACCGTCGTCGCCGTCGCCACCACCCTGGCGCTGCTTCTGTTCCTGGGACATCTCGGCCTCCCGCTGACTCGCCTGACAAGAACACTACCCAGCGGCACCGACAAAAATCCTGAGCCACTCGGGTAGACGATCACCCGCGAGTCAGCGCGTCCACCAGCTGCTCGGCGGTGTCAGAGGCCTCCAGAAGGGCTCCGACGTGCGCTTTTGTCCCTCGCAGCGGCTCCAGCGTGGGAATCCGCACGAGAGATTCTCGACCGAGATCAAAGATCACCGAGTCCCACGACGCAGCCGCAACTGAGGTCGGGTACCGCTCCAGGCACCGGCCGCGGAAGTACGCACGCGTGTCCTCGGGCGGCGTCGTGATGGCCGCGCGCACCTCTTCCTCGCTGACCAGGCGCTTCATCGAGCCGCGCGCGACCAGGCGGTTGTAGAGGCCCTTGTCCAGCCGGACGTCGGAGTACTGCAGGTCGACCAGCTTGAGCCGGGCCGCGCCCCACTCCAGGCCGTCGCGCTGCCGGTAGCCCTCGAGCAGCCGCAGCTTCGCGACCCAGTCGAGCCGGTCCGCGCACTCCGCGGGGTCGCGGGCCAGCGCGTCGAGCACCTCGCCCCACACCCGCAGGACGTCGCGGTCGCCGATGCCCTCCTTCTCGATGAAGGCGGCGGCCCGCTCGTGGTAGGCGAACTGCACGTCGAGAGCGGTGAACTTGCGGCCGCCGGTCATCTCGACCTTGGTCTTCAGCGTCGGGTCGTGGCTGATCTGGTGCACCGCGCGCACCGGGTCGACCATGCGCAGGTCGTCGAACCGCAGCCCGGACTCGATCATGTCCAGCACGATCGACGTGGTGCCGACCTTGAGGTACGTGGAGTACTCGGCCAGGTTCGCGTCGCCGATGATGACGTGCAGGCGGCGGTACTTGTCCGCGTCCGCGTGCGGCTCGTCGCGCGTGTTGATGATGCCGCGCTTGAGCGTCGTCTCCAGGCCGACCTCGACCTCGATGTAGTCGGCGCGCTGCGAGAGCTGGTAGCCCGCCTCCTCGCCGGACGGCCCGATGCCGACGCGGCCGGAACCGGTGACGACCTGGCGCGACACGAAGAACGGCGTCAGCCCGGCGATCACCGCGGTGAACGGCGTCGACCGCTGCATCAGGTAGTTCTCGTGCGTGCCGTAGGACGCGCCCTTGCCGTCGACGTTGTTCTTGTACAGCTGCAGCCGGGGCTGGCCGGGCACGGTGGCGGCCTTGAGAGCGGCCTCCTCCATCACCCGCTCCCCCGCCTTGTCCCAGATCACCGCGTCGCGCGCGTTGGTGACCTCGGGAGCCGAGTACTCGGGGTGCGCGTGGTCGACGTAGAGCCGCGCGCCGTTGGTGAGGATGACGTTCGCCGCGCCGAGGTCCTCGACGTCGGAGTCGGCGGGGTGCCCGCCGGGCGAACCCAGGTCGAACCCGCGCGCGTCGCGCAGCGGTGACTCCACCTCGTAGTCCCAGCGCGCCCGCCTGGCGCGCGGTATGTCCGCCGCCGCCGCGTACGCGAGCACCACCTGTGTCGAAGTGAGCACCGGGTTCGCGGTCGCGTCGCCCGGCACTGAGATGCCGTACTCGACCTCGGTTCCCATGATCCGCCGCATACGCAACACCTTATGACCTGCCCCTGACAACAGCGTGAGGGGAGCTTCCGAGTTGAAGCTCCCCTCACCCTATTCACCCGGATGCCAGTCCTGCCGCCGGGCGAATGCGCGACGCGCCCCGAGATGGCCCGAAAGCCGCGACGACGGCGAGCACGACGACCGCAAGCGCCCCGATGACCAGCGGCAACACCACCCGCATCCCTGGCAGTGACATGTCGATCCCAGTGGCCAGGATGGCGATTTCCGCGTAGCCGAACCCGAGCACGCCACCCCCGATCACCCCGACCAACGCCAGCATGATCGCTTCGGCGATGACCCCGCCCTGCAGTCCGCCCCTGGTGACACCCAAGGCGCGCCTCAGTGCGAGCTCCTTGCGGCGTTCCTGCACGGAGATGGTCAGCGCGGTGCCGATCCCGGTCACGGCGACCGCCACGGACAACCCGAGCAGCACCATCATCAGCACCGTGCCGAGGTGCATGTACCGCTCGGTCTGCGCGCGCTCGTCCGCGTCCGTCTGCACGATGACGGTCGGGTTGTTGGGCAGCGCGGCCTGCAGATGAGCCCGGAACTGAGCCGGATCGGCGCCCGGCTTCAACGCGACCAGCACCTTCTTGGCCGGTCCCGAGGTCAGGCCGCCGACGATCGGGGTGAAACCGGTGATGCTGCCCGGAATCGTGCCGACCACCTTGTACTGCTTGCCGTCGGCCTCGACGAACCCGCGCTCCTCCATGTGCGGCGGCACGATCGCGGTACCGGACGTGAACTGGTCGACCACCGCGACGTTCTGCGCCTTCAGCCACGCCTTGAACTGCTCCGGGTCGACGCCCGCGGGCCCGTCGTCCGGCTGGTGCAGGACGACGCTCGCCGCCACCTCCGGCTGGGCGGGGACGTCCGGCAACGGGCGGCTGCCCGCGTCGACCACGGTGGCGTCCGGGCGTTGCGCGTTGGCGGACGCGGTCGCCAAGTCCTGCGCGCCCCCCCCCCCGACCCGCCAG